>NZ_BCBG01000064.1:0-19796 GCF_001320485.1 Pseudomonas sp. NBRC 111130 | reverse complement strand
CCGGTACTGCCTACTCATCACCATTAGGCAGAATTCACTGCCAAAGCCGACAAAACCCTCTACCCTGCAGTGCGTTCCCTCAGCGAACCGCGTATGATGCGCGGCCCTTTGGCGCGTTCGCTGCCAAGACCCTTATTTCATTCCTACACCGGGAGGTGCCCAGATGAGTGAGCAAGACCTGCAAAATACCGAAATTACCCCACCAGCCGGCGAAAAGCTGCAGAAAGTGCTGGCACGCATTGGCGTCGGCTCGCGCCGTGACGTCGAAGCCTGGATCAGTCAGGGCCGCATCAAGGTCAACGGCGTCGAAGCCACCCTCGGCCTGCGCGTCGACCTGCATGACGCCATTACCGTAGATGGCAAGCTGATCAAGCGTGAAGAGGCCGCCGAGGCCACGCGCCGGGTAATCATGTACAACAAGCCCGACGGCGAGATCTGCACCCGTGACGACCCGGAAGGCCGCCCGACCGTGTTCGACCGCTTGCCGCGGCCAAAAGAAGGGCGCTGGATCAATATCGGCCGCCTCGACATCAACACCACAGGCCTGCTGCTGTTCACAACCGACGGCGAACTGGCCAACCGCCTGATGCACCCGTCCTACGAGATGGACCGCGAGTACGCCGTGCGCGTGCGTGGTGAAGTCGATGACGAAATGATCGATCGCCTCAAGGCCGGTGTGATGCTCGAAGACGGCCCGGCCAAGTTCACCGACATCCAGAAGGCGCCAGGCGGCGAAGGCTTCAACCACTGGTACCACTGCGTGGTGATGGAAGGCCGTAACCGTGAAGTGCGCCGCCTGTGGGAATCCCAGGGCATGGTGGTCAGCCGCCTGAAGCGCGTGCGCTTCGGCCCGGTGTTCCTCAACTCCGACCTGCCGATGGGCCGCTGGCGTGAAATGACCCAAGGCGAAATCGACATCCTCGCCGCTGAAGTGGGCCTGCAGCCAGTAGCGCTGCCGACCCTGAACCTCAAGGCCAAGGACAAGATGGAGCGCTTGCAGCGCAAGTCGAGCCGTCCGCTGGGGCGCAACGAGCGCGTGCGCAGCCTGCGCCCGGCCCATGAGGGGGCCGCAGCCGAGCGTCCGGCACGTCAGTCGCGTGACGAAGCACCGCGCAAGGGCAGCCGTGGCAGCGCCGTGGCCGAACGCCCGAGCGAGATGCGCAAGCGCCCAGGCAAGCCTGACGGTGATAAGCCGGCCGGCCGTGGTCGCGGCAAGCCGCGGGGTTGATTGCTCTTTGCAGCCATGAGAAACCAGCCTTCGGGCTGGTTTTTTTATGCCTGTGAGAATTTGGGGCCGCAAAGCGGCCCCAAGATATTGAACAAAAAGAAATTTTCGGACGACTGGCAAGTTTGCAAACCACCATGTAAAGAAATTTATACAGAACGGGCTGAAATTAGCCCGCAATTCGGATTTTTCTTGTTGGTGTAAACAGAACTTGCCGCGCCACCCTCCGCAAACCCCCAGCTTCCACATTGCTCCATATTGCCCAAACCCCCGTACCACGGTGATATAGCGCTCATTGCCGTGTGCAAAAGCCCGTCCACAGAGCCGGGCCGACAGAACAACAAATGGAGGCGCCATGTACGCCGATCACTTCGCCTTTTCAGGCTCCTACCACAGGATCGCTGCGTTTTTTCCCAAGGAAACGATGCAACGCGTTGACGCCTGCGCGTTTGCAGGGGTATACAGTGCGCCGCGTTTTACCTGTGACCCTCTTGCGTACCGCGCACTCCTGCCCACACCTGGCTGATCCGCCCCGGCGGTATCCGTTGGCAGGAAACCCAAGGTAACCACCTTGCCCATTCCGCTGCGCCACGAGCGCGGTGGGTCCGATTCCGTCACAGATAAAAACAATGCAGGTGACTTCGTTCATGAGTGGACAAAACATGCATTCAGGCGAGCTCAAGCGGGGCCTGAAGAACCGCCACATCCAGTTGATCGCCCTCGGCGGCGCGATTGGTACCGGCCTGTTCCTCGGCTCGGCAGGCGTGATGAAATCCGCCGGCCCGTCGATGATCCTCGGTTACGCGATATGCGGCTTCATCGCCTTCATGATCATGCGCCAACTCGGCGAAATGATCGTCGAAGAGCCGGTGGCCGGCTCGTTCAGTCACTTCGCACACACCTACTGGGGGGGCTTTGCCGGTTTCCTGTCGGGCTGGAACTGCTGGGTGCTGTACATCCTGGTGGGCATGTCGGAGCTGTCGGCGGTAGGCAAGTACGTGCATTACTGGTGGCCGGAGATCCCGACCTGGGTCACGGCAGCAGCATTCTTCGTGCTGATCAACGCCATCAACCTGATGAACGTGAAGTTCTTCGGTGAGGCTGAATTCTGGTTCGCCATCATCAAGGTCGTAGCCATCGTCAGCATGATCGGCCTGGGTGCCTACCTGCTGACCAGCGGCAACGGCGGCCCTGACGCCTCGGTGAGCAATCTGTGGAGCCACGGCGGCTTCTTCCCGCATGGTGTCAGCGGCCTGGTGATGGCCCTGGCGTTCATCATGTTCTCGTTCGGTGGCCTGGAAATGCTCGGTTTCACCGCCGCCGAGGCCGACAAGCCAAAGACCGTGATCCCGAAAGCGATCAACCAGGTCATCTACCGCATCCTGATCTTCTATGTCGGCGCTCTGGTCGTGCTGCTGTCGCTGACCCCATGGGACAACCTGGTCGCCAGCATCGATGCGTCCGGTGGCAGCTATGGCAGCAGCCCGTTCGTCCAGGTGTTCTCGCTGCTGGGCAGCGATGTGGCGGCCAACCTGCTGAACTTCGTGGTGCTGACCGCAGCGCTGTCGGTCTACAACAGCGGCACCTACTGCAACGCCCGCATGCTGCTGGGCATGGCCGAGCAGGGTGATGCTCCGGCCTCGCTGGCCAAGGTCGACAAGCGCGGCGTGCCGGTGCGTTCGATCCTGGTGTCGGCGGGTGTGACCCTGATAGCCGTGCTGCTCAACTACCTGATGCCGCAGAATGCGCTGGAGCTGCTGATGTCGCTGGTGGTCGCGACCTTGGTGATCAACTGGGCGATGATCAGCTACTCGCACCTGAAGTTCCGCCAGCACCTTGACCGTGTTGGCCAGAAGCCGCTGTTCAAGGCGCTGTGGTACCCGTACGGCAACTATGTGGTGCTGGCCTTCGTGGTGCTGATCCTCGGCATCATGCTGATGATTCCAGGCATCCAGGTGTCGGTGTATGCGATCCCGGTGTGGCTGGCGGCGATGCTGCTGGCGTACCTGGCCAAGGGCAAGCGCCGGCCGCAGGCCAATGGCACTGCCGGTGCCGTGGCCAAGTAAATCTTTGGCTAGTTGAAGAAACCCGATGTCAGGTGACTGGCGTCGGGTTTTTTGTTGCCTGTACCGGCCTCTTCGCGGGCGCGCCCGCTCCCACAGGATCACCACAGGCCTGAGACTTGTGGAGTACCTGTGGGAGCGGGCCTGCCCGCGAAGAGGCCGGCACAGGTTTCAGATCTGTTCCAGCAGCCAACTGCGAAACGCCCTCAAGGATGGCAATGCCTCGTTCCTGGGCGGATAGATCAGGTAATAACTGCGCTGGCTGGCAAACGCCGCCCCCGGGCTGAACAACTCGCCCTTGGCCAACTCTTCCTCCACCAGGATCCTCGGCACCAGGCCGATGCCGATCCCGGCCCGCACCGCCTGAATCAGGTGCGAGGTCAGTTCGAAGCTCGGCCCCAGGCGCATCGCCCGGTGCGGCAGGGCGTGGTGGGAAAACCACTCGCCCCAGGCGTGCGGGTTGTTGGCGACGTTCAACAGTACCTCTTCACTGATCCGCGCCGGGCTCCAGCCTTGGGCGTCGCCACCCGCTTCAGGCGGCAGGATCACCACCAGTTCCTCGGCATGCAGGCGATGGCAGATCAGGCCCGGCAGGTCATGGCTGGCCACACCGATGGCGGCGTCGATCTCGCTGGTGTCGAAGTTGATCGCTTCGATGCGTGAATGAATGTGCACCAGCATGCCCGGGTGGGCGCTGTAGAACGCATGCAGGCGCGGCAGCAGCCACTTCGAGCCGAAGGTGGGCAGGGTCGCCAGGCGCAGGGTGCCGACCCCGGTCTGGTAGGCCAGCGCCTGCAAGGTGGCGCTGCGTATGCGCCCCAGCGCCTCGCTCAGCTCGCGCTGGTACAGCCGGCCGACGTCGGTCAGCTGCACCTGGCGGCCCTCGCGGCGGAACAGGGTCAGGCCCAATTGCTGCTCCAGGGCCTGCACCTGACGGCTGACCGCGCTCTGGGTCAGCGACAGTTCGGCAGCGGCGCGGGTGTAGCTTTCATGCCGGGCCGCGGCTTCGAAAGCCAGCAGCAGCGACATGGATGGAGTCAGGTGGCGGTAATTCATTCATAAAAGTCATTGATAGCGGCAGGATTATCCGTTTGCCCCTGAAGCGAAACTACAGGAACATTGGTCTATACGTCATCCCTGCATGAAGCAATGCATGCCGGAGCGACAGGATTCCCGTGAATTAGCCACTATCAAGAGGCCATCCTTCGATGATCGCCCAGCTGTCGACCCTTGCGCCGAGCGCCAACTACCCCGAATTCCTCGAAGCCCTGCGCAACAGCGGCTTCCGTGGCCAGATCAGCGCTGACTACGGCACCCGTACGGTGCTGGCCACCGACAACTCGATCTACCAGCGCCTGCCTCAGGCGGCGGTGTTCCCGCTGGACGCCGATGACGTGGCGCGTGTCGCCACCCTGATGGGTGAGCCGCGTTTCCAGCAGGTCAAGCTGACCCCACGTGGCGGTGGTACTGGCACCAACGGCCAGTCGCTGACCGACGGTATCGTCGTCGATTTGTCGCGGCACATGAACCAGATCCTCGAAATCAACGTCGAGGAGCGCTGGGTGCGGGTCCAGGCCGGTACCGTCAAGGATCAGCTCAATGCCGCGCTCAAGCCTCACGGCCTGTTCTTCGCCCCTGAGCTGTCGACTTCCAACCGCGCCACTGTCGGCGGCATGATCAACACCGACGCCAGCGGCCAGGGCAGCTGCACCTATGGCAAGACCCGCGACCACGTGCTGGAACTGCACACTGTGCTGCTCGGCGGCGAGCGCCTGCACAGCCTGCCGATTGACGACGCTGGGTTGGAGCAGGCCTGCGCCGCGCCTGGCCGGGTTGGTGAGGTGTACCGCATTGCCCGGGAGATCCAGGAAACCCAGAGCGAATTGATCGAGACCACTTTCCCCAAGCTCAACCGCTGTCTGACCGGCTACGACCTCGCGCACCTGCGTGACGAACAAGGCCGCTTCAACCTCAACAGTGTGCTGTGCGGTGCCGAAGGCTCGCTGGGCTATGTGGTCGAAGCCAAGCTCAATGTGCTGCCGATCCCGAAGTATGCCGTGCTGGTCAACGTGCGCTATACCAGCTTCATGGACGCGCTGCGCGACGCCAACGCTCTGATGGCGCTCAAGCCGCTGTCGATCGAGACGGTCGACTCCAAGGTGCTGATGCTGGCAATGAAGGACATCGTCTGGCACAGCGTTGCCGAGTACTTCCCGGCCGACCCCGAGCGCCCGACCCTGGGCATCAACCTGGTGGAGTTCTGTGGCGACGAGCCGGCCGAGGTCAATGCCCGGGTCCAGGCTTTCATCGACCACCTGCAGCGCGATACCAGTGTCGAGCGCCTGGGCCATACCCTGGCCGAGGGCGCCGAAGCGGTGACCCGCGTCTACACCATGCGCAAACGTTCGGTGGGCCTGCTCGGCAACGTCGAAGGTGAAGTGCGCCCGCAACCGTTCGTTGAAGACACCGCCGTGCCGCCAGAGCAACTGGCCGACTACATCGCTGACTTCCGCGCGCTGCTCGACGGCTACGGCCTGGCCTATGGCATGTTTGGCCATGTCGATGCCGGCGTACTGCACGTGCGCCCGGCGCTGGACATGAAAGATCCGGCCCAGGCTGCGCTGGTCAAGCCGATCTCCGACGCCGTGGCCGCGCTGACCAAACGCCATGGCGGCCTGCTGTGGGGGGAGCACGGCAAGGGCCTGCGCTCGGAATACGTGCCGGAGTACTTCGGCGAACTGTACCCTGCATTGCAGCGTCTGAAGGGCGCCTTCGACCCGCACAATCAGCTCAACCCTGGCAAGATCTGCACCCCGCCAGACAGCGCCGAAGGCCTGACCAAGGTCGACGGCGTGACCCTGCGAGGCGACCTCGACCGCACCATCGATGAGCGCGTGTGGCAGGACTTCCCCAGCGCCGTGCACTGCAACGGCAACGGCGCCTGCTACAACTACGACCCCAACGACGCCATGTGCCCGTCGTGGAAGGCCACCCGCGAACGCCAGCATTCGCCCAAGGGCCGTGCCTCGCTGATGCGCGAATGGCTGCGCTTGCAGGGCGAGGCCAACATCGACGTGCTGGCGGCGGCGCGCAACAAGGTGTCGTGGCTCAAGGGGCTGCCGGCGCGGCTGCGCAACAACCGCGCCCGCAACCAGGGCCAGGAAGACTTCTCCCATGAGGTGTATGACGCCATGGCCGGCTGCCTGGCCTGCAAGTCTTGCGCCGGGCAGTGCCCGATCAAGGTCAACGTGCCGGACTTCCGCTCGCGCTTCCTCGAGCTGTACCACGGCCGCTACCAGCGCCCGCTGCGTGACTACCTGATCGGCTCGCTGGAATTCACCATTCCGTACCTGGCCCATGCGCCTGGCCTGTACAACGCGGTGATGGGCTCGAAGTGGGTCAGCAAGCTGCTGGCGGACAAGGTCGGCATGGTCGACAGCCCGCTGATCAGCCGCTTCAACTTCCAGTCGACCCTGACCCGCTGCCGCGTCGGCGTGGCCAGCGTGCCGGCCCTGCGCGAGCTGACCCCGGCCCAGCGCGAGCGCAGCATCGTGCTGGTGCAGGATGCTTTCACCCGCTACTTCGAAACGCCGCTGCTGGCCGCGTTCATCGAGCTGGCCCATCGCCTGGGCCACCGGGTGTTCCTGGCCCCCTACAGCGCCAACGGCAAGCCGCTGCATGTGCAGGGCTTCCTCGGTGCCTTCGCCAAGGCGGCGATCCGCAATGCGACCCAGCTCAAGGCCTTGGCTGACTGCGGCGTGCCGCTGGTGGGCCTGGACCCGGCGATGACCTTGGTCTACCGCCAGGAGTACCAGAAGGTGCCGGGCCTGGAAGAGTGCCCGCAGGTGAAGTTGCCACAGGAGTGGCTGATGGATGTGCTGCCGGAGCAGGTGCCGACCGCGCAGGGCAACTTCCGTCTGATGGCGCACTGCACCGAGAAGACCAACGTGCCGGCCAGTACCAAGCAGTGGGAGCAGGTGTTTGCTCGCCTGGGGTTGAAGCTGGTGACCGAGGCGACCGGCTGCTGTGGCATGTCCGGTACCTACGGGCACGAGGCGCGCAACCAGGCGACTTCACGCACCATCTTCGAGCAGTCGTGGGCGACCAAGCTGGACAAGGAAGGCGAGGCGCTGGCGACCGGCTACTCGTGCCGCAGCCAGGTCAAGCGCATGACCGAGCGGCAGATGCGCCACCCGCTGGAAGTGGTGTTGCAGTACGCCAAGCGCTGACCTTGAGGGCCCCGGGGGCTGCTATGCAGCCCTTTCGCGACACAAGGCCGCTCCTACAAGAGAATGCGATCCCATGTAGGAGCGGCCTTGTGTCGCGAAAGGAGCGCAAAGCGCTCCCAGCTTTACTAGCCGCGCTCCAGCCGGGCCCGCCGGTACAGATAAAGGCTCAACACCAGCCCACAGCACGCCGCCGCCGCGGCAAACAGAAACATCGAAGCAAACCCGAACCCCGATGCCACTGCGCCCACCAGCGGCCCGGTAATCCCCAGCGACAGATCGATGAACAGCGAATACGCCCCCACCGCCGCCCCGCGGTTGGCCGCCGACACCTGGTTCACCGCTTCCACGCCCAGCGCCGGGAACACCAGCGAGAAGCCGAAGCCACTCAGCGCTGCTCCCGCCAGTGCCATCTCGGCATTGGGCGCCATCCACAGCATCAACAGCCCCAGTGTTTCCACCGAAAGGCAAACGATTGCCACCCGGAACCCACCGATCCGGTTGATCAGGTTGCCGAACAGCAACCGCGCGCAGATGAAACTGGCGCCGAACAGGCTCAGGGTCAGCGCCGCATTGGCCCAACCGCGGCTGGCGTAATACAGGGTGATGAAGGTGGCGATGGTGCCAAAGCCGATCGAGCCCAGCGCCAGCCCCGAGCCATGCGGGAACACCTTGCCCAGCACCTGCATGAATGGCAGGCGCTTGCCGCTGACCACAGGCGCTGCGCGCTTCGGCCAGGCCAGAAGCAGGCCCAGGGCGCACAGCAGGAGGATGCTCGTTCCCATGCTCCACAGCCCCAGGCTTTTGACCATCAGCACGCCCAGTGGCGCACCGATGGCCAGCGCGCCATAGCTGGCGATGCCGTTCCAGGAAATGACCTTGGCGGTGTGCTCGGCACCGACCCGGCCGATGCCCCAGCCGATCGAGCCGGAACCCACCAGGCTTTCCGCACTGCCCAGCACCAGCCGGCCGACCAGCAGGCAGCCGAGGCTGACCCAAGGCAGGTGGGTGAGGAAGGCACAGGCCAGCATGAACACACCGCTCAGGCCGCAGCCTGCCAGGCCATACATGACCGCCTTCTTGCTGCCATGGTTGTCGATGATACGGCTGGCGGTAGGGCGGCTGAGCAGGGTGGCGAGGTACTGCACGCTGATCACCAGGCCCGCGATCACGGCGCTGAAGCCGAGGTCGTTGTGCACATAGCCGGGCAGTACGGCGAGGGGGATGCCGATGTTCAGGTAGCCGATGAAGGTGAACAGGACGATGGAAACGACTTGCAGGGTGACCGCAAGAGGGCGCGGTGAGTCAGGCATGGGGGTCTTCGTGGCAGAGGTTCGTGACGGTGTGAAAACGTGATGACGGGGGTAGCCCGCAGGTCAGCCGTTTTCACACAGTCGGAGGGATGCGCGGTTTATTCCTGGTCAGCGCTGGATTGGTCGTCACCATCCTGATCGACGGCAGGCGTCGGTTCGGCGTGGACGGTAACGGATGGCTCTTCGGGGTTCAGGCTTGGGAAGGGAAGATTCGGGATTTCATGCATCTCGTCGTTCCTCGCAAGTGTGAGTGAAAAGTCTGCGCCAGGCGCGTTTGGAGCTTCATGAAGCGTGGGCAGGATACACAAGTCTGGATGACAGTTTGTAATTTTTCCCCGTCACTTGTCGGTTTTGCGGGCGGATACCGGACGGATTGCGGCAAAAAAACAGGGCCATCAGGCCCTGTCGTTGGTGGTTACTTGCGGCCTTCAGCCGTCTCGGCGACCTTGTCGGTGCGTGCGCACATGATGAAGTCATTGCGGTGCAGGCCCTTGATCGAGTGGCTCCACCAGGTCACGGTGACCTTGCCCCACTCGGTCATCAGGCCAGGGTGGTGGCCTTCGGCTTCGGCGATTTCGCCCACGGCATTGGTGAAGGCCAGGGCCTGCTTGAAGTTCTTGAACAGGAATACGCGCTCCAGTTCCATGTGGCCATCGCGGATTTCGATGTTCCAGTCCGGGATCTCGCGGATCAGTACCGCCAGTTCCTCGTCGGTGACCTTGGGTGCATCAGCGCGGCAGGCTTCACAGTGGGCTTGGTTCAAGGCATTCATGGGTGTGTTTTCCGCTTCGAGTTGTTATCGGCAAGGCGCTCAGGCAGCGACCTTGGGTGGAAATTTCGGTGCGTGCAGCCCCAGCTGCATGGCTTGCTGGACCATGGCCATGATGTCTTCGTGGGCCAGGTCGAACAGGCGCTTCATGTTCGGCAGCACGAAGTACAGCGGCTGCAGGATGTCGATACGGTACGGCGTGCGCATGCACTCGATCGGGTCGAAGGCCTGGTGCTCAGGCTCGCCAGAGAGACTGTAGACGGTCTCCTTCGGCGAGGAGAGGATGCCGCCGCCATAGATCTTGCGGCCCTGCGCGGTTTCCATCAGGCCGAACTCGATGGTCATCCAGTACAGGCGCGCCAGGTAGACGCGTTGTTCCTTGGTCGCGGCCAGGCCGAGCTTGCCGTAGGTGTGAGTGAATTCGGCGAAGAACGGGTTGGTCAGCAGCGGGCAGTGGCCGAAGATCTCGTGGAAGATGTCCGGTTCTTGCAGGTAATCCAGTTCTTCCGGGGTGCGGATGAAGGTGGCGACCGGGAAGCGCTTGCTTGCCAGCAGCTCGAAGAATGTCTGGAAGGGAATCAGCGCCGGTACGCGGGCAACCTGCCAGCCGGTGGTGGCACCCAGCACCTTGTTGATTTCGCCCAGCTGCGGAATGCGCTCATGGGGCAGTTTGAGCTGGTCGATGCCGTCCAGGTATTCCTGGCACGCGCGGCCTTCGATGACGTTCAACTGGCGGGTGATCAGGGTGTTCCATACCGCATGCTCTTGCTGCGGGTAGTCGATAAAACCATGCGCATCGGGCTCGCGTGCCACGTATTGCGTCTGTTTCATGTGGCTCTCCTGGTGAGGCTTTTCTTGTTATGTCCACGACATGACCTAGGAATATCCCTTCACTGGGTGATTTGCACGAGGGTCGACGCTGCTGCCGGTCGCTCTTTGGCCTGTGTTGCGTAACGATTATTTTACAAAATGCCGCGCATGCCGGAAAATCCGGCTCATCAAGCTGCCCTTGATGGGGTTTTTGTCAGCTTATCTTTACGACTTTTGTGGGCGAGGTTGAAAAATCTCGCCGCTTCGAGAGCATCCATGCGTATCAAAGTGCACTGCCAGAACCGCATCGGCATTCTTCGCGACATCCTCAACCTGCTGGTGGAATACGGCATCAACGTGCTGCGCGGCGAGGTGGGGGGAGACCATGGCAACGCCATCTACCTGCATTGCCCGAACCTGATCAATCTGCAATTCCAAGCACTGCGGCCCAAGTTCGAGTCGATCGCTGGCGTATTCGGTGTCAAGCGTGTCGGCCTGATGCCCAGCGAGCGCCGGCATATGGAACTCAACGCACTGCTGGGCGCGCTGGATTTCCCGGTATTGTCGGTCGACATGGGTGGCAGCATCGTCGCGGCCAACCGCACTGCGGCGCAGTTGCTCGGGGTTCGCGTCGACGAAGTGCCGGGCATGCCGCTGGCGCGCTATGTCGAGGATTTCGACCTGCCTGAACTGGTGCGTGCCAACAAGTCGCGCATCAATGGCCTGCGCATCAAGGTCAAAGGTGACGTGTTCCTGGCCGATATTGCGCCGCTGCAGTCCGAGCATGATGACAGCGAGGCCCTGGCCGGTGCCGTGCTGACCTTGCACCGCGCCGACCGCATCGGGGAGCGCATCTACAACGTGCGCAAACAGGAATTGCGCGGCTTCGACAGCATCTTCCAGAGTTCGCGGGTAATGGCGGCGGTGGTGCGTGAGGCGCGGCGCATGGCGCCGCTGGATGCGCCCCTGCTGATCGAAGGCGAGACCGGCACCGGCAAGGAATTGCTGGCCCGCGCCTGCCACCTGGCCAGTCCGCGTGGCCAGGCGCCTTTGATGGCCCTCAACTGCGCTGGCCTGCCCGAGTCGATGGCCGAGACCGAGTTGTTTGGTTATGGCCCCGGGGCTTTCGAGGGGGCACGTGCCGAGGGCAAGTTGGGGCTGCTGGAGTTGACCGCCGGCGGCACCCTGTTCCTCGATGGCGTGGGGGAGATGAGCCCGCGCCTGCAGGTCAAGCTGCTGCGCTTCCTGCAGGACGGTTGCTTCCGCCGTGTCGGCAGCGACGAAGAGGTGTACCTGGATGTGCGGGTGATCTGCGCCACCCAGGTGGACCTGTCCGAGCTGTGTGCCCGTGGCGAGTTCCGCCAGGACTTGTATCACCGGCTCAACGTTCTGTCGCTGCACATTCCGCCACTGCGCGAGTGCATGGATGGACTGGAAGGGCTGGTGCAGCATTTCCTCGACCAGGCCAGCCGGCAGATCGGCTGCGCCATGCCACGCCTGGCACCGGCGGCCATGGACAAGCTCAGTCAGTATCACTGGCCGGGTAATGTGCGGCAGTTGGAGAACGTGCTGTTCCAGGCGGTTTCGTTATGCGAAGGCGGGGTGGTGAAAGGCGAGCACATTCGCTTGCCGGATTACGGCGTGCGGCAACCGTTGGGCGAGTTTTCGCTGGACGGGGATCTTGCGCAGATTGTCGGACGATTTGAAAAGGCCGTACTGGAAAGTCTGATGGGGGAGTTTCCAAGTAGCCGGGCTTTAGGGAAAAGATTGGGGGTTTCGCATACGACGATTGCCAATAAGTTAAGGGATTACTCATTGGGCAAGTCCGCGGATTAAATCGGCTAATCAATAGCCTGTTAATCTTGTGCAATATTCTTCGCGGGCTTGCCCGCTCCCACAGGTACTGCGCAGTATTCTAAAGCTGTGCAGTACCTGTGGGAGCGGGCGAGCCCGCGAAGGGCCCCGCAGGGGCCCCAATCTCAAGGCTTAGCCGTTGGAGCAGCCGTTCCCCATCACGCGGTATTCGAGAATGTGCTTCTGGCCCTTGGAGTCCTCGTAGGTCATGCGGGCGGGCACGACTTCACACACGTTGGGCACTTCGCTCATGGAGATGACCCGAGCAATGTCCAGGTGCTGCGAGTAACTGTACTGTTCAACCGGAATCTGCTCGACATTGTCTGCTTCGCCGGCCATCGCCGCGCCGCAAAGACCGCCAAGTACCAATACCAGTAAAGCTTTCATTTTCATTTTACCTGTCTAAGGTCGTGAGGGGGCACGCGGCGCTTGTGGCGCCGCGAGTATTGCCAAAGTTCAACTATCAGAATTAGAGAGGGATTAACTGATTGCCTTCGTGGGGGCTGTTTCCAGTAGTTAATCGCCTTGCCGTTGCTGGCGAGGTGAATCTTATGCCTGGGCAACTAAGGGAAACAGATGGCGTTTTGATAAAGTTTTTTTGCCTTTTTCCATAATCTGTAACAATCCGCCGGGAGGCGTTGTCGCATTTTTCCCTTGCCGGGCCGACAGCTGCGGGCTAGAGCCTTCTGTGCCGTTCGCATGAAGATTTCGCTGTCGCGCTACTACCATCGTCGTATGGTTTTTCCCGCTCTGGTACAGTTACAAACGGTTCCATACAAAAACAACTATTACACCGAGGTAACACAGATGAGTGCGGCTCCACTGTATCCCGTTCGTCCCGAGGTTGCGGCCACTACCCTGACCGACGAGGCCACCTACAAGGCCATGTACCAGCAATCGGTGATCAACCCGGACGGCTTCTGGCGTGAGCAGGCCCAGCGTCTTGACTGGATCAAGCCGTTCACCAAGGTCAAGCAGACCTCGTTCGATGACCACCATGTCGATATCAAGTGGTTTGCCGACGGCACTCTGAACGTCTCCTCCAACTGCCTGGACCGCCACCTCGAAGAGCGCGGCGACCAACTGGCAATCATCTGGGAAGGCGACGACCCTTCCGAACACCGCAACATCACCTACCGTGAACTGCACGAGCAGGTCTGCAAGTTCGCCAACGCCCTGCGCGGTCAGGACGTGCACCGTGGCGATGTGGTGACCATCTACATGCCGATGATCCCCGAGGCCGTGGTCGCCATGCTGGCGTGCGCCCGCATCGGTGCGATCCACTCGGTGGTGTTCGGCGGCTTCTCCCCGGAAGCACTGGCCGGCCGCATCATCGACTGCAAGTCGAAGGTTGTCATCACCGCCGATGAGGGCCTGCGTGGTGGCCGTCGTACCCCGCTCAAGGCCAACGTCGACCTGGCGCTGACCAACCCGGAAACCAACAGCGTGCAGAAAATCATCGTGTGCAAGCGCACCGGTGGCGAGATCGCCTGGCACCAGCACCGCGACATCTGGTTCGAAGACCTGATGAAGGTTGCTTCCAGCCACTGTGCACCGAAGGAAATGGGCGCCGAGGAACCGCTGTTCATCCTCTATACCTCCGGCTCCACGGGCAAGCCGAAGGGCGTGCTGCACACCACCGGTGGCTACCTGGTCTATGCGGCGCTGACCCATGAGCGCGTGTTCGACTACCGCCCGGGCGAAGTCTACTGGTGCACTGCCGATGTCGGCTGGGTCACAGGCCACAGCTACATTGTCTACGGCCCGCTGGCCAACGGCGCCACCACGCTGCTGTTCGAAGGAGTGCCGAACTACCCGGACATCACCCGCGTGTCGAAGATCGTCGACAAGCACAAGGTCAACATCCTCTACACCGCACCGACCGCGATCCGCGCCATGATGGCCGAAGGGCAGGCAGCCGTAGCGGGCGCCGACGGTTCCAGCCTGCGCCTGCTGGGCTCGGTGGGCGAACCGATCAACCCCGAGGCGTGGAACTGGTACTACAAGACGGTTGGCAAGGAGCGCTGCCCGATCGTCGATACGTGGTGGCAAACCGAGACCGGTGGCGTGCTGATCAGCCCGCTGCCAGGGGCCACGGCCCTCAAGCCGGGCTCGGCGACCCGTCCGTTCTTCGGCGTGGTGCCGGCGTTGGTGGATAACCTGGGCAACCTGATCGAAGGGGCGGCCGAAGGCAACCTGGTGATCCTCGATTCCTGGCCGGGCCAGTCGCGTTCGCTGTACGGTGACCATGACCGTTTCGTCGACACCTACTTCAAGACCTTCCGCGGCATGTACTTCACCGGTGACGGCGCACGTCGTGACGAGGATGGCTACTACTGGATCACCGGCCGCGTGGACGATGTGCTCAACGTGTCCGGCCACCGCATGGGGACCGCCGAGATCGAAAGCGCCATGGTCGCCCATGCCAAGGTGGCGGAAGCTGCAGTGGTTGGCGTGCCCCACGACATCAAGGGGCAAGGCATCTATGTCTATGTCACCCTCAATGCCGGCATCGAGCCGAGCGAGCAGCTGCGCCTGGAGCTGAAGAACTGGGTGCGCAAGGAGATCGGCCCGATTGCCTCGCCGGATGTGATCCAGTGGGCGCCGGGGCTGCCGAAAACCCGCTCGGGCAAGATCATGCGGCGTATTCTGCGCAAGATCGCCACTGCCGAATACGATGCTCTGGGTGATATTTCGACCCTGGCCGACCCGAGTGTGGTGCAACACCTGATCGACACTCACAAAGCGATGAGCCTGGCTTCGGCCTGACCCTGCCCTGAGGGCTGATCGCCTGTCCTGTGGGAGCGAGTTCACTCGCGAAGAGGCCGGTAACGCTGCCGACGTCTTCGCGGGTGAACCCGCTCCCTCAAGAGGGAGACCTACTTGAACCCCGCCAGGGCAACCGGCGGGGTTTTTGCTTTACTGTTACCCGACAATCATCGGTAACTCTTCTGTCACCGATTTCGCACAGGATCGGGGCGCAGGGAAACAGGTTCGTGCCATTTCAGTGCGTTCGCCTGGCTGTTCTGAGCAAGGTGAAACGCTGCACTTGCCGTATCGCAAGGGTTTGCCAATAATAGGCCCGGTAATTGCTTGGCTTACAGGTTATTTCTCTCGAGCTCTTGCATGTTTTGCAAAAGCTGTCAACATCGCCCGCCGCGATTTCAAGCGCTTCTGTAAGTAGTTGTCGCTTTGAAGAAATATCGACTACCGGGCTGTCGTTAAAATGCCACTCACTCGCTCGTGGTCTGCGACCTTGGTCGAAACCTGCGCGGCTCGCGTTGTACCCATTCGCATATCGGGCAGTTGTTACCCCTGCCTCGTATTGCCCCGTACCGATGGAGTTACCTGATGAAGAAGCTCGCACTGCTTGGCGCCCTGGCGCTTTCTGTGTTTTCCCTGGTGTCGCAGGCCGATGAAAAACCGTTGAAGATCGGCATCGAAGCCGCTTACCCACCATTCGCCTTCAAGCAGCCAGACGGCAGCATCGCCGGTTTCGACTACGACATCGGCAACGCCCTGTGTGAAGAGATGAAGGCCAAGTGCACCTGGGTCGAGCAAGAGTTCGACGGCCTGATCCCGGCACTGAAGGTGCGCAAGATCGACGCCATTCTGTCGTCGATGTCGATCACCGACGACCGCAAGAAGTCGGTCGACTTCACCAAGCGCTACTACCTGACTCCAGCGCGCCTGGTCATGAAGGAAGGCACCACCGTCAGCGACAGCCTCGACGAACTCAAGGGCAAGAAAATCGGCGTGCAGCGCGGCTCGATCCACGACCGCTTCGCCAAGGAAGTGCTGGCTCCCAAGGGCGCCACTGTCGTGCCTTATGGCACCCAGAACGAAATCTACCTGGACGTCGCTGCCGGTCGCCTCGACGGTACCGTGGCCGACGCCACCCTGCTCGAAGACGGCTTCCTGAAAACCGATGCTGGCAAAGGCTTTGCCTTCGTCGGCCCATCGTTCACCGACGTGAAGTACTTCGGTGACGGCGTCGGCATCGCCGTGCGCAAGGGCGACGACGCCAACCGCGAGCGCATCAACAAGGCCATCGACGCCATCCGCGCCAACGGCAAGTACAAAGAAATCGAGAAGAAGTACTTCAACTTCGACATCTACGGTCCAGACTCGAACTAAGACGTCGGGTTTCACCTGTGCAATGGTGCAAACAGCAGAGGCTCTGAGGTTTGCACCATTTTTCATTCCCAAGCCCTGAGGAATCCCAATCATGTTGAAAGGCTATGGGGCAGTCATCCTCGACGGGGCGTGGCTGACGCTACAGCTCGCCTTGTCGTCGATGGCCCTGGCCATCGTCCTCGGCCTGATCGGCGTGGCGCTGCGCTTGTCGCCGGTGCGCTGGCTGGCCTGGCTGGGGGATCTGTATTCCACGGTGATCCGTGGCATCCCCGACCTGGTCCTGATCCTGCTGATCTTCTACGGCGGCCAAGACATCATCAACCGGGTGGCGCCGCTGCTCGGCTATGACGACTACATCGACCTGAACCCGCTGGTGGCCGGTATCGGCACGCTGGGCTTCATTTTCGGTGCGTACCTGTCGGAAACCTTCCGGGGTGCGTTCCTCGGTATCCCCAAGGGCCAGGCTGAAGCCGGCGTGGCCTATGGCATGAGCGCGCGCCAGGTGTTCTTCCGCATCCAGGTGCCACAGATGATCCGCCTGGCCATCCCGGGCTTCACCAACAACTGGCTGGTGCTGACCAAGGCCACGGCACTGATCTCGGTGGTCGGCCTGCAGGACATGATGTTCAAGGCCAAGCAGGCGGCCGACGCCACCCGCGAGCCTTTCACCTTCTTCCTGGCCGTGGCTGCGCTGTACCTGGTGATCACCAGTATTTCGCTGCTGGCGCTGAAGTATCTGGAGCGCCGCTACTCGGTTGGCGTCAAGGTGGCTGAACTATGATTTTCGACTACAACGTCGTCTGGGAAGCCATGCCGCTGTATCTCGGCGGCCTGCTGACCACCCTCAAGCTGCTGGCGCTGTCGCTGCTGTTCGGGCTGCTGGCGGCGATCCCGCTGGGCCTGATGCGGGTATCCAGGCAGCCGCTGGTGAACCTGAGCGCCTGGCTGTACACCTACGTGATCCGCGGCACGCCGATGCTGGTGCAGCTGTTCCTGATCTACTATGGCCTGGCCCAGTTCGAGACGGTGCGCGAAAGCATCTTCTGGCCGTGGCTGTCCAGCGCGACCTTCTGTGCCTGCCTGGCCTTCGCCATCAACACCAGTGCCTACACTGCGGAAATCATCGCTGGCAGCCTCAAGGCCACGCCCCATGGCGAGATCGAAGCGGCCAAGGCCATGGGCATGTCGCGCATGAAGATGTACCGCCGCATCCTGCTGCCATCGGCCCTGCGCCGGGCCCTGCCGCAGTACAGCAACGAAGTGATCATGATGCTGCAGACCACCAGCCTGGCGTCGATCGTCACCCTGATCGACATCACTGGTGCCGCGCGCACGGTCAATGCCCAGTACTACCTGCCTTTCGAGGCTTATATCACGGCGGGCGTGTTCTACCTGTGCCTGACCTTCATCCTCGTGCGCCTGTTCAAGATGGCCGAACGCCGCTGGCTCGGCTACCTGGCGCCGCGCAAGCACTGAACGCTCTGTGAGAACCGACAGCATGTATAAACTCGAAGTCCAAGACCTGCACAAGCGCTACGGCAGCCATGAAGTGCTCAAGGGCGTGTCCCTGGCGGCCAAGGCAGGCGACGTGATCAGCATCATCGGCTCCAGCGGTTCGGGCAAGTCGACTTTCCTGCGCTGCATCAACCTGCTCGAGCAGCCCCATGCAGGCAAGATCCTGCTCAACAACGAAGAACTCAAGCTGGTACCGGGCAAGGATGGCGCGCTCAAGGCCTCCGACCCGCGCCAGCTGCAGCGCATGCGCTCGCGCCTGTCGATGGTGTTCCAGCATTTCAACCTGTGGTCGCACATGACTGCGCTGGAGAACATCATCGAAGCGCCGGTGCATGTGCTGGGTGTGAATAAGAAGGAGGCCCTGGAGAAGGCCGAGCACTACCTGGCCAAGGTCGGCGTGGCGCACCGCAAGGACGCTTTCCCCGGCCATATGTCCGGCGGCGAGCAGCAGCGTGTGGCGATTGCCCGGGCCCTGGCCATGGAGCCAGAGGTCATGCTGTTCGACGAGCCAACCTCGGCGCTCGACCCGGAGCTGGTGGGGGACGTGCTCAAGGTGATGCAGGCACTGGCCCAGGAAGGCCGCACCATGGTGGTGGTGACCCACGAAATGGGCTTTGCCCGCGAGGTGTCGAACCAGCTGGTGTTCCTGCACAAAGGCCTGGTCGAAGAAACCGGCTGCCCGCGTGAAGTGCTCGCTAACCCGCAATCGGAGCGGCTCCAGCAGTTCCTCTCCGGCAGCCTGAAGTAAAGGCTGCACCTTTGCACCAGAATAGGGCATGCTGCGCAGCGAGCGCAGCGTGACCCGGCGCCACAGACTCGAACGAACCCAGGTTTCGGACCGCACCCTATGACCACCCAGCGAATCGGTTTTCTCATCTGGCCAAGCACCAAGCCTTTGACCCTGGCGCTGGCTGAGGAAGTGTTGCTGGTGGCCCAGCGGGTGCACCCAGAGGTCGTCTACGAGATCGCCTTCCTTCAGGCGGAGCCCGCCGGGGAGGGCGCCTGGCGCCTTCCGGGCGAGCCGTGGAACGGGCGCCTGGAGGGCTGCCACAAGCTCTTTCTGCTGGCCGACGACCTGCCTCAGCCAGTGGGTTCGGCGCTTGCGGCGGCGCTCAAGCAGCTGGCGCGCAGTGGTTGCATGATTGGCGGCCTGTCCGCCGGGGTTTACCCGCTGGCCATGCTCGGCCTGCTCGACGGCTATCGCGCTGCGGTGCACTGGCGCTGGCAGGACGACTTTGCCGAACGATTCCCCAAGGTGATTGCTACCAGCCACTTGTTCGACTGGGATCGTGACCGCCTGACGGCCTGTGGTGGCATGGCAGTTACCGACCTGCTGCTGGCGGTGCTGGCCCGCGATCATGGGGCGGAGCTTGCGGGGGCGGTATCCGAGGAACTGGTGGTCGAGCGCATTCGCGAAGGGGGCGAGCGTCAGCGAATTCCACTGCAAAACCGCCTTGGCTCGAGCCATCCGAAGCTGACCCAGGCCGTGCTGTTGATGGAAGCGAACATCGAAGAACCGCTGACCACCGACGAAATCGCCCAGCATGTCTGCGTATCGCGTCGGCAGCTGGAGCGGATTTTCAAGCAGTATCTGAACCGCGTGCCGAGCCAGTATTACCTGGAACTGCGGCTGAACAAGGCGCGGCAGATGCTGATGCAGACCAGCAAGTCGATCATCCAGATTGGCTTGTCCTGTGGCTTCTCCTCGGGGCCGCATTTCTCCAGTGCCTATCGCAACTTCTTCGGCGCCACGCCGCGGGAGGATCGCAACCAGCGGCGCAGCAGCAGCCCGTTCGAATTGAGCTCGGCACCGGCCGAAAAAGGCTGAGGTGTCGGTGTGTTTCGGGCGCATGCCTTGGGTTTGATGGTGGTGCCGAAATCGAG
>NZ_BCBG01000063.1:0-20289 GCF_001320485.1 Pseudomonas sp. NBRC 111130 | reverse complement strand
CTTGCCCGCGATGCGCCGCGCGGGCGGCGCTCGATCTCGCAGGCGCTGCAAGACTGTCGACGAGCACCTTTCAGCCCTCACCCAATTGCATTGCGGCTGCCTTTGTCAGTGTGGATGCACAGTAATCGCCACCAGCTTCACCACCACCGGCCTCACCATCAGCACGCACACAAATGCCACTGGCATCGCCAATTGGTAAGCCTTCAGCACATTGCTCAGGTAGTCCGGGTTCACCCCGGCATTCGCCGCCGTGATCACGAAGCACATCAGTAGCGCCATGATCGATGACATGTAAAACGCGAACACGTACGGCGTAGCGCTCGGGCGTAGTTTGCGCCGGCTGCGCGTGTGGGACAGATTGCTCATGCGATCTCCTGAAGGTTGACTGAGGGCGCAGGTTAGCAATGCCGCCGGCAGCGGCTGTAGACCCGCTGGATTGAGTTCTTTATAAAGAGATTCTTACGAATCGAAGAGCTTGCCATGGATCTGCTCAACGCCATCCGCAGCTTCATCAAAGTGGTCGAAGCCGGCAGCATCGCCGCCGGCGCCCGTAACCTCGGCCTCAGCCCGGCAGCGGTCAGCCAGAACCTGGCGCGCCTGGAAGGGCACCTGCACGTGCGCCTGCTCAGCCGTACCACCCGCAGCATGGCGCTGACGCCTGCCGGTAGCCAGTATTACGAACGGGTCAGGCACATCGAGCGCGACCTGGCCCTTGCCGAACAGGCGGTCACCACACCCGACAGTGAGCCACAAGGGCGCCTGTGCATCGCCTCGACTTCCGCTTTTGGTCGCCATGTGCTGGCGCCTCTGATCCCGGCCTTCAGCGCACGCTATCCACTGCTTTCGATAGAATTGATAACGACTGATCGCAAGGTCAATCACGCCCGCGAAGATGTCGATGTCAGCCTGCGCATCACCCCGCAACTGGAAGACCAGCTGCTCGCGCGGCACATCGCCCGCATCCCGTTCATCTGCTGCGCGTCACCGGGTTACCTCGCCAGCGCCGGTTTGCCGACCAGTCCCGAGGTGCTGCGGGATCACCGCTGCCTGGTCTTCCGTTATCCGGTGGACGGCCGCTTCCTGCGTTGGGGCTTTGTGCGTGACGGCATGCGTTTCGAGGCGGAGTTCGGCAGCGTGTTGATCAGCGACGACATCGATGCCCTGACCCAGATGGCCCTCAACGATGGCGGCATCACCCGATTGGCCGAGTTCATCGTCAGGCCGCATCTGGCCTCGGGGGCACTGGTGCCGCTGTTCGAATACAGCGAAAGCGGCCAGGCCTACGCCCAGACCGAGCCAATGGATATCTACCTGTGCGTGGCCGATCGTTTCGCCATGACCGCAAAAGTGCGTGCGTTCATGGACTACCTGCGTGAGTCGTTGGGGGATGGCTGGCAAGTGCAGGCATGAAAAAACCGCCACGAGGGCGGTTTCTTGATGGGGCGGGTACGAATCAGAAGCGGTAGGTGAGCGAGGCACCGATACCGTGGGCGCTGTTCTCGTACTTGGCCTGGTAGCGACCCTTGGTGGGGCTGGCCAGGTTGACCTTGGTGTCCTCTTCCCACAGGTAGGAGTAGGCCACGTCGATGGTCATGTCGTCGGTTGGGCTGTAACCGGCACCGATGCTGATTGCCTTGCGATCACCCGTTGGGATGCGCGGCGAGCGGTCGGTGTTGTTGGTTGGCGACTGGTCGACAGAGAAGCCGGTACGCAGCACCCACTCCTTGTTCACCTTGTAGGAGGCGCCAATGGCGTGAGCCCAGGTATCGTGCCAGTTCTGCTCTTCGGTGATGGTGCCGAACTGGGCTCTCAGCGGTGCCGGGACGTCGTTGTTGACGGTGATGTTTTCCAGGCGGCTCCAGCGGGTCCAGGTGCTGCCGGCATACAGGGTCCACTGGTCGTCCAGTTCGTGGGTGACCGAGAAGTCCACGGACTCAGGTGTCTTGATCTTCAGCGTGGCGTCGAACTTGCTGCCGCTGAAAGGCCCGATCAGGGCGTTGTTGATCTTGGTGTCGCCTTCGAGTTTGTAGTCGACCATCGAGTGGTAGGTCAGGCCGACGCGGGTGCGGTCGGTGGCCTGCACCAGGATGCCGATGTTGTAACCGACGGCAGTGTCGTCACCCTTGATCTTCACTTCGCCATCGTTCACGCCTGGGGAGCGCGGGTTGATGGTGTTCGAGCCCAGCTCGCCCTTGATGCGGTTGATGGTCGGGCCGAAACCGATCGACACCTTGTCGTTGAAGGCGTAGCTGACGGTAGGCTGGAAGGTGATGACCTCGACGTGGCTCTTCTTGCCCCAGTAGCGAGCGGCGTCGCCGCTGCCATAATCGGTTACCAGGCCGTATGGCACGTAAACACCAAAGCCGACGCTCCAATGCTCATCGATCGGTTTCACGTAGTAGCCCATCGGGACGCCAACGGTCGGCACCATGTCACCATCGGTTTCGCCTGGCAGCGGGCGGCTGCCTGGGCCGGAAATGTCAGTCTTGGCGATTACGGCAGCTCCGCCCACGGTGACTTCCTGGCGTTTGAGGCGCGACATGCCTGCAGGGTTGCCGTACACCGTGCTGGCGTCCTCGGCAGAAGAAGAACGACCTGCAAAACCGGTACCCATGCCGCTGATGCTTTGTTCGTTAAGTGCGAAGCCGGCAGCGAACAGTTGGCTGGATGCCAGGGCAACGGCTACGCCGAGGGAGGTTTTGAGCATTGCTTTTTTCATTATTAGAAACTCCTTGTGATCTCCGGGGCGAAAAGCTACCAACAAATCACGCGCCGCGCTATAGCCTGAATTAAAGGAGATCGCGCTGTTTTGTAGGACAATCCGACCAAAATTCCATTTTTTCTAACAAAGATGTAGGACGCTTCTTAAGATGCCTGTGGCAATTTCTGCTCAACGCATAAATGCCAAGCCTGGGTAAAGTCGCGCAGGCGACCTTGGGGGTGGAAAATCTGCCGCCAGATTCGAGCCAGGCCGAGCAAGTCATCGGCCGCTGGCAGCGGCGTGGCTTGCTCTTCGACGAGCATCCAGGCGATAGCTGTGGAGTATCGCAGGTTCACCGTGAGTTCCAGGTGCGGCCCGCCGAGAAAGGCGTGCTGGCTGGCCAGGCCGCGAACCAGGCTGGCCAGCTCCGGGTCACGGGCAAGGAAATGATCCCAGATGGCTTGGTGCCGGCTTTCGCCAATGCGGTAGAGGCCGTGGCCACGGCGATCGTGCAAAGCCGAACCGAGTGCCGACTGGCTGGCCGCGATACCGAGCAGAAGGGCTTCGGCGCTGGCGCAATGGCGATTCAGATAGACCAGGGTAGGTCGGATCACATACTGACACAATTCATTCGCCGCGATACCCATGATGCCCTCGAGCAGTAAAGGGCCGACGGGCGCTGGAGCTTGGCAGCTGGTGATTTGGTCAGGCCCGCCGGAAGCGGTAAAGACCGCTCGAGTTGAAGTGTAGTGTGATAATCGTGGTGTAAAGGGCTGTTTTTAAATCGATTGCTGCCTGCCGCCCGTTGCCATATGCCTGGCGGCAATTAGCATCAGAACGATCAGGCAGCTTGCGACAGGCGCCATTCAGCTTGTGAATGCCCCGATATTCGCAGCTCACGCGGTGAGCGATTGACGGGTGCGGGCGATTACCGCCTGCAGGGGTTCCGAGTGGCTGTACTGTTCAGGGTACAGGCGTTCGGTGTGGCAGGCGATACCGTGCTCGTCCACCAGGGTGAAGCTGAAGCTGCCCTTGCGTGGGGCAACGATAAGGCACTTCAACGGCGAGAAAGCTTGGGAGAGGGTGCCAATGGCAGCCTGAATTTGATGATGAGTTTGCATGTTATTGGAGGTTCCTGCTTTAAACACGGGGATTATGATCCGTGCATGATAGAAACGTTCCAGTGACGCCTTTATTAAGGGACGAACGAACCTGACTGGAACAGGGCAGCCAGAGAGAGCGCAATCAAAGTGTGGGCGCTTGGGCTGACTGGTAGGTACTTCAGAAGGCAGGCAGCACACCGGGGCCAAGGTTCTAGGCCGTCGGGGTGGGATCCTGATCAATCTTCCGGTTGATTCGTGCTTGAACAGCGCTGGGCTGGCGAGAGAATCATCGAGGGGGCCGGTCCTGGTTTCAGCAGCGATCGTTCGGGAGAGCGATGGGCTGCAAGGACGCTTCTGGCCAGAATTGACTTTCAGCTTGGGTACTAACGTGGCGCACCTTAACGAAAATACGCGGCCTTTGCAAGCATTGCGTGTTTCTTCAGGCTAGCCGCGCAGTATGGCGTGTCTTCCTCCTTATGGGAAGAGGGGCCAACCGGCCTCCAACCGGCCCGATGGGCCAATTTCGTGCATCCAAACGCAGGCTTTCAGTGCACTTGTTCACATTCGAAGCATGACTTGTAACACGCGGGCAACAGCCCTCCTCATGCTCGCCAATGACTTGACTGGACCCTTAAGTCAATGAAAAAAAACACTAATTTTTGCTGGTGAAAAAATCGTCAGTTTGAGCGAAAGCCCCATTTTTCGGGGGTTTGCGGCCTCATTGGAGGGGTTGTCCACCGAGTTATCCACAGGAACTGTGGATTGTCCCGAGCGCTTGCTCTAGGACGGGCGTGCCAGCACCTCCGAGAACTGTCCGACAATCGTAAGGCACCTGACGACCAGCCAGTCATCCACTCGGAAACGTCAAGAAAAAATCATCGAAAAAAATTGCAATCCGCCGGAAATCGACAGGCCATGCACAAAAAAAAGGAGTAGAGTTGCGCGCCCTTCGAATTGCCATCCCTGTCGGTCATGAAGTTTCGCGGTAAACCCCTCGCCAGCCCCGTTGTCGCCTCATCAGCCCCTTCGCCCAAACGCTTTTCCCTGAAAGTGGCCCTCTGGCTGCTCGACAGCCCGAGGTTGGGTGACAAGCCTCAGATCAAACACATTGCCGGGCACCTGCTCAAGCAGCCCGCGCGCGAAGGTGTGGTGGTGGCGCAGAGCCGCTTGGGGCAAATGCTCTGCCGTGATTGCGGCAATGCCCGGGACCGTCGCATCGGCCATGAACTGCTGCGTCAGGCGGCACGGGCCGGGGACCAACGGGCGCAGCAGGAGTATGCGCGGCTGCTCGAGGCCGATGCGGCGAAACAGGCGCCCGACGGGGCAGGCTGGTAAGCTGCACTCAACTCGCAATGGTGTGATCGGGGTACGCATGACAGTGGATCTGGCCAGCATTCTGCTGGGCTTGGTGGCAGGGGCTTTGCCTTGCCTGGGGTGGGTCATGCACGTGCAGCGCCGTCAGGCTGCGCGCCACGGCGAGCAGGCCCTGCTCGAGGAGCGCCTGAGCAGTGCGCAGTTGGCGCAGGCTGGCCTGCAGGCGCAACTGGATGCCAGCCGCGACGAAGTCAGCGACCTCAGTGAAGCCAACGCCGTCAAGCAGGCCCAGCTGGCCGCCCAGGGCCGTGAACTGGAACTGCTGCAGGTCGACCGCGACAACGCCCGCGATGCGGCCCACGCCTGGCACATCGAACGCGCCACTCGCGAAGCAGAACTGCGTCGTCTGGAGGCCCAGGCCGCGCGCCTGGAGGCCGAGCTGCGCGAACAGCAGGACAGTCACCAGCAGCGCCTCGAAGACCTCCAGGAGGCCCGTGACACCCTGCGCGCCCAGTTTGCCGACCTGGCCACGAAAATCTTCGACGAGCGCGAACAGCGCTTCGCCCAGACCAGCCAGCAGCACCTGGGCCAGTTGCTCGACCCGCTCAAGGAGCGTATCCAGGCGTTCGAAAAACGTGTCGAGGAAAGTTACCAGCAAGAGGCCCGCGAGCGCTTCTCGCTGGGCAAGGAGCTGGAGCGTCTGCAACAACTCAACCTGCGACTGTCAGACGAAGCCACCAACCTCACACAGGCACTCAAGGGCCAGAAGACCCAAGGTAACTGGGGTGAGCTCATTCTTGAACGGGTGCTGGAACATGCCGGCCTGGAGAAAGGCCGCGAATACCAGACCCAGGTCAGCCTGAAGAGTGCCGATGGCGAGCGCTTTCAGCCTGACGTGCTGATCATGCTGCCCGGTGACAAGCAGGTGGTGGTCGACGCCAAGGTCAGCCTTACCGCCTACCAGCAATTTGTCGGCAGCAACGACGAAGCTGCCCTCAAGCAGCACGTGCAGTCGCTGCGCAACCACGTCAAAGGCCTGTCGAGCAAAGACTACAATCGCCTCGAAGGCCTGCACAGCCTGGACTTCGTGCTGTTGTTCGTGCCGATCGAGGCAGCCTTCTCGGCGGCGCTGCAGGCCGAACCCAACCTGTTCCAGGAAGCGTTCGACCGGCAGATCGTGATCGTCAGCCCGACCACTTTGCTGGCCACCCTGCGGGTCATCGACAGCCTGTGGAAACAGGAGCGCCAGGGCCAGAACGCCCGAGAGATCGCCGAGCGCGCCGGGTGGCTGTATGACAAGTTCGTGCTGTTCATCCAGGACCTGGACGAGCTGGGCAACCGCCTGCAGCAGGTCGACAAGGCCTACGCCGCCGCTCGCAACAAGCTGTGTGAAGGGCGCGGCAACCTGGTCAGCCGCAGCGAACAGCTCAAGCTGCTCGGTGCCCGCGCCAGCAAGAGCCTGCCGGCCGAGCTGCTCGAACGGGCCCTGTCAGACGAAGCGCTGGCCGACGAGGCGGTTACTGAACCAGGCTCAGATGGCGATTGAGCAGGGCGCGCAAGGCCGCCGGCTTCACCGGTTTGGCCAGGTAGTCCAGGCCTGCGGCATGCACGGTGGCCAAGGTTTCCTTGCTGCCGTCGGCGCTGATCACCACGCCGGGCACCGGCTCGCCCAGGCGTGCACGTAACCAGCCCATCAGCCCGGTGCCGGTTTCGCCGTCATCCAGGTGAAAGTCCACCAAGGCCAGGTGCGGGCGCATGCCCTTGGCCAGCAACGCTTCGCACTCGGCGCGGTTGCGCGCAGTCCATACCTGGCAGCCCCAGCGGCTGAGCAGGCTGTTCATGCCGATCAGGATGCTGTCTTCATTGTCCACGCACAGCACCTGCAAGCCCGCCAGCGGCTGGCTCGCGGTTTCTACCGGGGCGCTCGGCGCCGCTGCGGCCTGATGGGCAATCGGCACGTGGACGCGAAACACCGTGCCCTTGCCGGGCCAGGAGCGCACCTGCAAGCTGTGGCCAAGCACCCGGCACAGGCCGTCGGCGATCGCCAGGCCAAGGCCGAGGCCTTTTTCGGCGCGGGTCTGGTGGCTGTCCAGGCGCTTGAACTCCTGGAAAATCACCTGCAGCTTGTCGTCGGCGATACCCGGGCCTCGGTCCCAGACCTCCAGCCACAGGTGCTCGCCCTGGCGGCGTACACCCAGCAGGATCGGGCTTTTGCCGTAGCGCAAGGCATTGGTGAGGAAGTTCTGCAGCACCCGGCGCAGCAGTTTCATGTCGCTGTTGACCCGCAGGCGGCTGCCGCGCAAGCGGAACTCCAGGCCCTTCTCGGCGGCCAGCACCTTGAACTCGGCGCCAAGGGTGTCGAACAGTTCATTGAGGGCGAAGGGTTTGGCGTCGGGGGTGATCTTGCCGTTTTCCAGGCGCGAGATGTCCAGCAGGTCGCTGATCAGCTCTTCGGCCGAGCGCAGCGAGCTGTCCATGTGCTGCACCAGCTGCTGGGCCTCTTCGTTCATGCCTTCGGCCTGCTGCGACAGGGCGGCGGAGAACAGTCGCGCAGCGTTCAGCGGCTGCATCAGGTCATGGCTGACCGCAGCGAGGAAGCGGGTCTTGGACTTGCTCACCGCTTCGGCCTGGCTCTTGGCTTCCGACAGGGCCTGGTTGAGTTGCGACAGCTCGTGAGTGCGTTCGGCCACGCGCTGCTCCAGGCGTTCGTTGGCGTCGCGCAACGCCTGTTCGGCTTCGCGGAACGGCGTGATGTCGGTGAAGCTCATCACAAAGCCCCCGCCGGGCATCGGGTTGCCGATCAGTTCGATGACCCGGCCATTGGGAAACAACCGCTCGGAAGAGTGGGCGCGGCCTTGGCGCATCCAGTGCAGGCGCCGCGCCACATGGACTTGTGCCTCGCCCGGGCCGCACAGGCCGCGCTCGGCGTTGTAGCGGATGATGTCGGCGATCGGCCGGCCGACGCTGATCAGGCCCTCGGGGTAGTTGAAGAGCTCCAGGTAACGGCGGTTCCATGCCACCAGATGAAGGTTCTGGTCGACCACGCTGATGCCCTGGTTGATGTTCTCGATGGCACCCTGCAGCAACGCGCGGTTGAACTGCAGCACTTCGCTGGCTTCGTCGGCGATGCGCACCACGTCTTCAAGCTGCATGTCGCGGCCTTCGATGGCGGCCTTGACCACGGCACGGGTCGAGGAGGTGCCGAGCACACCGGCCAGCAGGCGTTCGGTGTGTTCGATCCAGTCGCCATCGGCGTTCTGGTTGGGGTTGAAACCCTTGCCCTGGCGGTAGGCGAAGCGGATGAAGCTTTGCCGCGCGCGCTCCTCGCCGACGAAGCGCGAGGCGAGGGTGAGCAGGTCTTCGATCTGCACGGCCAGCAACGGTTTGCTGCTGGGCCGGGCGCTGGTCTGCTGGCCGATGAAGCGGCCTGCCTGCCAGTGCTCAGACACGCGGGTGCGCGACAACATCGACACCCATACAAACAGCGTGAAGTTGCCCGCCAGCGACAGCACTACCCCCTGGGTCAAGGGGCTGATCGGCAGGTCGAGCGGGTTGCCATGCAGCCAGGCCAGGCCCGGGAACAGACCCAGCGACAGGCCCAGGCTATGGGCGATGATCGGCAGCACCAGGGTGTAGAACCACAGGAAGATGCCCGCCGCCAGGCCGGCGAACACTCCACGGCGGTTGGCCTGCTTCCAGTACAGCGCGCCGAGCATGGCCGGGGTCAGCTGGGTGACGGCGGCGAAGGCGATCTGGCCGATGGTCGCCAGGCTTGCGGTGGAGCCGAGCAGGCGGTAGCTGACATAGGCCAGCAGCAAGATCACCACGATGGTCACCCGGCGTACCGAGAGCATCCAGTGGCGGAACGCTTCGAACGGCCGCTCGGCATTGTTGCGGCGCAGCAGCCAGGGCAGCAGCATGTCGTTGGAGACCATGGTCGACAGCGCTACCGCCTCGACGATGACCATGCCGGTAGCGGCCGAAGCACCGCCGATGAAAGCCAGCAGGGCCAGGCTGGGGTGGGCTTCGGCCAGCGGCAGGCTGATGACGAAGGAGTCGGATATCACCGTGCCCGGCAGCAGCATCTGCCCGGCCAGCGCGATCGGCACCACGAACAGTGCAGCCAGCGCCAGGTACAGCGGGAACACCCAGCGCGCCAGGCGCATGTCCTGGGGTTCGATGTTCTCCACCACGGTGACATGGAACTGCCGCGGCAGGCAGATGATCGCCATCATCGCCACGGCGGTTTGCACCACCATCGACGGCCAGTTGATGGTTTCCTGCCAATAGCTGTCCAGTTGCACCGACTGGCGCGCCTGGCTGAGCAGGTCGTCGAAGCCGTCATACAGGTTGAACACCACGAACACGCCCACCGCGAGGAATGCCAGCAGCTTGATCAGCGACTCGAAGGCGATCGCCAGGACCATGCCGCGGTGGTGCTCGGTGACGTCCAGGCTGCGGGTGCCGAAAACGATGGCGAACAGCGCCAACACCAGCGACACCACCAACGCGGTGTCCTGCACCCGGGTACCGGTGGCGTCGGCATTGGCGCCGATCAGCAGGTTGACGCCGAGCACGATGCCCTTGAGCTGCAGGGCGATATAAGGCAGCACGCCAACCAGGCAGATCAGCGCCACCACCACCGCCAGCGACTGCGACTTGCCATAGCGAGCGGCAATGAAGTCGGCGATCGAGGTGATGTTCTGCTGCTTGCTGATCAGCACCATCTTCTGCAGCACCCACGGCGCGAAAATCAGCAGCAGGATCGGCCCGAGGTAGATCGGCAGGAACGCCCACAGCTGTTCCGCGGCCTGGCCGACCGCGCCGAAGAACGTCCAGCTGGTGCAGTACACCGCCAGCGACAGGCTGTAGACCCAGGCACGCAGGCGCGGCGGCAACGGCGTGCTGCGGCGGTCGCCGTAGAAGGCGATGGCGAACATGACGGCCATATAGGCCAGGGCGACCACGGCGATCAGCCCGCTGGACAACGACATGAAAACTCCGGAGCAAGAAAGATAACGCGGTCCCGATCAATCAGTCTGGCACGCAGGCGGCGGTTCGTCAGCGCAGACGATGGTCGCAGCGGCGAGTCGTCGCAGGCTCATCGTTTGCCTGTACCGGCCTCTTCGCGGGCAAGCCCGGTCCCACAGGTACAGCGCAATCCTCAAGGCTTGTAATGAACCTGTGGGAGCGGGCGTGCCCGCGAAGAGGCCAGTACAGGCAACATCATCCCCGACGAGTGCCCAGCCAGTAGAACACTCCCGCCAGTATCACCGACATCACCAGCAGGTAGAAGATCACCCCCGGCCACCACCGCCCCAGGGCAAACCCCACCAGCACCGGCCCCAGCGCTGCCCCGAGGTTGGACAGGTTCTGCGCCCCGTAATACACCCCGCGCAGGTGCTCCGGTGCAATCAGGTCGATGAACATGTACTCGGCAGGGATGACGATGATCTCGCCCAGGGTGAACACCAGCATCGCCAGGCACCAGGCCACTACCGACCCGGCCATGGCAAAGCCGAGCAGCCCGGCGATGAACAGCGCCATGCCGGCCATCAGCCAGGGCATCAGCTGCTGGCGGCCGATGCGTCGACCGATCAGGTACTGCAGGGCTATCACCGTCACCGCGTTGGTGGTTACCAGGTAACCGACCAAGCGTGCCGCCTCGCTGGCGCTGCTGGTCACCACCAGGTACTGCGACAAGTAGGCGGTGAACTGGCCGAACACCACCGCGCTCAGCACGCCGCCCAGGGTAAAGCACACCAGCCGGCGGTCACGCGCCAGCCCCAGCGCAACCTGGCTGAATCCGACGCTCGGCTGCTCCTGGGCACTGGCCTGCAGCCCACGGTCGCCGAGCCGCCAGTAGGCCATGCACATGCCCAGGCCGGTCAGCGCCGAGGCAATGAAAGGCAGGTGGTCGTCCAGCTCCAGCATGGCCACGCCAAGCAACGGGCCGACGGCATAACCGACGTTGCTCAGGGTGTACTTGATGGCGAACACCTCGGCCCGTTGTTCCACCGGCAGCAGCGCGCAGAAGCCGGCCTTGGCGGCGATGTCGACCACCGCCAGGGCCAGGTTGATCAGCACCAGGCAGGTGAAGAACAGCCATACCGAACGGCTGGCGACGGCGACCATGAAGGCGAGAGCGAAGACCAGCGTGCTGGCGCTGACCAGCGTGTGGTTGCGCACGGTGTCGACCAGGTGTCCGCCGTACAGACTCAGCAGCGAAGCAACGATCAGCGCGCCACCGATCAGCAGGCCGATCTGGCCGACCGGCAGCTGGAAGTTGTCGGCCAGATAGACCACCAGGTAGGGCAGGGTAAGGGCGCGGGCCACCGTCAGGGTAAACGTTGTGGTCAGCAGCAGGCGGACGCTGGCGGGATAGCCTTTCAGGGCAGCGAGCATTACCACATCCTTGTCATGGGGATTTTCCGATGGTGAGGATAAGGGAGGCCAGCAGCGGCGACCAGCGGAGGATTGACAGCTCGGACCCCACGGGGAATACTCTCGGAAAATTCATATATATGTTTACATAACAAGACGAGAGCCGACCCATGCACCCACTGTCCGGTGATGCTCGACTACCCCGCTATCAACAACTGCGCGATCACCTGATCGAGCAGATTGCCAACAATCGCTGGCGCCCGGGCGAGGCCATTCCCACCGAAGCCGCCCTGGCCACCGAGTTCGACATGTCTGTCGGCACCGTGCGCAAGGCCGTCGACGTGCTGGTCGCCGAAGGCGTGCTAGAGCGTCAGCAGGGCCGCGGCACGTTCATCCGCCGCCCACAGTTCCAGTCTTCGCTGTTCCGCTTCTTCCGCTTCGAGAGCGCCACCGGCGAGCGGCTGATGCCGGAAAGCCGCATTCTCTCGATCGAGCCGGTATTGGCACCGTCGGCCGTTGCCCAGGCCTTGGGCCTGGCCGTCGAAGCCGAGGTCATCCGCATTGTCCGTACCCGTCTGCTCGGCGCACAGCCGGTGCTTGCCGAGGAAATCTGGCTGCCGCGCCAGACGTTCCAGCCACTGCTTGACGTCGAACTGGATAGCAAAGGCCCGCTGCTCTACCCCATCTACGAGGAGCTGTGCGGCCAGGTGGTCGCCTACGCCGAAGAGACCCTGACCGCCGAAGCGGTTGATGCTGCCCATGGCCGCTTGTTGCAGCTACCGGCCAACAGCCCGGTGGTGGTGATCGAGCGCCTGGCCCGCGATTACGCCGGCAAACCGCTGGAATGGCGCCGCTCGCGCGGCCACGCGCAACACTTCCGCTACCGCGTCGACATTCGCTGAGCCGTTAAACCGGCTGCTTCGCCCGTTACCCGTCTGCGCCGTTCTGCCACGGCGCAGTGGCTTCGCCTGCCCGGTCGCCAGCCTGCCAGAGCTTCGGCACGCCCGGCCGTAACACACACGACTAAGAAGGATAACAACCATGTTCAGCTGGTATCGCCAGATCACTTCACGGGAACGCAAAACGTTCTGGGCCTGTTTCGGTGGCTGGTCGCTCGATGCGCTGGAAGTGCAGATGTTCGGCCTGGCCATTCCCGCGCTGATCGCCGCGTTCTCGCTGACCAAGGGCGATGCTGGCCTGATCAGCGGAGTGACCCTGGTGACCTCGGCGCTCGGTGGTTGGCTCGGTGGCACCCTGTCGGACCGTTATGGCCGCGTGCGCACCCTGCAGTGGATGATCCTCTGGTTCTCCTTCTTCACCTTCCTTTCGGCGTTCGTCACCGGCTTCTACCCGTTGCTGTTCGTCAAGGCCATGCAGGGCTTCGGCATTGGTGGCGAGTGGGCGGCCGGTGCGGTGCTGATGGCCGAGACCATCAACCCGAAATACCGCGGCAAGGTCATGGGCACGGTGCAAAGCGCCTGGGCTGTAGGCTGGGGCCTGGCGGTGGGGCTGTTCACCCTGATCTATTCGCTGGTACCGGCCGAGTACGCCTGGCGGGTGATGTTCTTCGTCGGCCTGCTGCCGTCGCTGCTGATCATCTGGGTACGCCGCAACGTGCCGGAGCCGGACAGCTTCCAGCGCCTGCAGAAGGAGAAGGCCATTCCCGGCAGCTTCTTCAAGTCGATGTCCGGCATCTTCCGCCCGGAGCTGCTGCGCGTGACCTTGCTCGGCGGCCTGCTGGGCCTGGGCGCCCACGGCGGTTACCACGCGGTGATGACTTGGCTGCCGACCTTCCTCAAGACTGAACGCAACCTGTCGGTGCTGAACTCCGGTGGCTACCTGGCGGTGATCATATTCGCCTTCTGGTGTGGTTGCGTGGTCAGCGGCCTGCTGATCGACCGCATCGGCCGGCGCAAGAACATCCTGCTGTTCGCGCTGTGCTGCGTGCTCACGGTGCAGGCCTATGTGTTCTTCCCGCTGAGCAATACCCAGATGCTGTTCCTCGGCTTCCCGCTGGGCTTCTTCGCCGCTGGCATCCCGGCCAGCCTGGGGGCGTTCTTCAACGAACTGTACCCGGCCGACGTGCGCGGTGCCGGGGTCGGCTTCTGCTACAACTTCGGCCGCGTGCTGTCGGCGGTGTTCCCGTTCCTGGTCGGCCACATGAGCGAATCCATGTCGCTGGGTAGTGCGATCGGTATCGATGCCGGCATCGCCTACGGCGTGGCCATGCTCGCCGCGCTGTGCCTGCCGGAAACCCGTGGCCGCAACCTTGAGACCACGCCAGCGCCAGAAATGGCTGGCGCTGTCGCCAAGTAACCTGACTGTCCTGTGATGACCATGCCCGACGTTCCTGTTTCACACCTCACCGCCATCGACAGCCATGCCCACGTGTTCAGCCGTGGGCTGAACCTGGCCAGCGAGCGGCGTTACGCGCCCAGCTACGATGCGCCGCTGGGCGACTACCTGGGCCAGTTGCTGGCCCATGGTTTCAGCCATGGCGTACTGGTGCAGCCCAGTTTCCTGGGCACCGACAACCGCTACCTGCTCAGCGCCCTGCAAACCGCGCCGGGGCAACTGCGCGGGGTGGTGATGCTTGACCGGGACGTCGAGCGCGAGACGATGCAGGAAATGGATCGGCTTGGGGTCAGGGGCGTGCGTCTGAACCTCATGGGCCAGGGCCTCCCAGACCTGACGGGCGCCGAATGGCGACCCCTGCTGGAACGCATTGGTGAACAGGGCTGGCATCTGGAGCTGCACCGCCATGTCGCGGACACCCCTGCGCTGTTGCGGGCCCTGGAGCCTTATGGTCTGAACATTGTGGTCGACCATTTCGGTCGGCCCGATGCCCGTCTGGGGCTTGGGCAACCGGGCTTTGCCGAGCTGTTGACGCTGGGCGGCAAGGGCAAGGTGTGGGTCAAGGTGTCCGGCATTTATCGACTGGAAGGTACGCCGGAGCAGAATCCGGCGTTTGCACGTCAGGCCCTGTGTGCTCTGGAGGCCCATTACGGTGCTGAACGACTGATGTGGGGCAGCGACTGGCCGCATACCCAGCATGAGTCAGCGGTGAGCTATACCACGGCGGTCGAGCAGTTCGAGGCCTTGGGCTGCTCGGCCGAATTGCGCCGGGCGCTGCTGGTGGATACTGCTCAGGCGTTGTTCGGGTTCGAGTGATGTAGCGACTGTGCCGGCCTCTTCGCGGGCGCGCCCGCTCCCACAGGATCACCGCAGTCTTGAAGACTGCGCAGTACCTGTGGGAGCGGGCAAGCCCGCGAAGAGGCCAGCACAGGAAAATCAGAACCGGAACCGGCTGATCATCTGCTGCAACTGCCCACCCAGCCGCGCCAGCTCCACACTGGACGCCGAAGTTTGCTGACTGGCCTCGGCGGTCTGTTCGGAAATATCCCGCACTGTCACCACGCTGCGGCTGATCTCTTCAGCCACCGCACTCTGCTGCTCCGAAGCCGCGGCAATCTGCTGGTTCATCAGCTCAATCGCCGATACCCGCTGGGTAATCCCCTCCAACGCCACCCCGGCCTCACGCACCAGCGCCACGCTGCTTTCGGTCAGGCTCTGGCTCTGCTCCATCAGCTCGCTCACCGAGCGGGTGCCTTGCTCAAGGCTGCCGATCGCCGATTCGATCTCCAGTGTCGATGCCTGGGTACGCTGTGCCAGGCTGCGCACTTCATCTGCCACCACGGCGAAACCACGGCCCGCTTCACCGGCCCGGGCCGCTTCGATGGCGGCATTGAGTGCCAGCAGGTTGGTCTGTTCGGCCACGGCCTTGATCACGTCCATGACCTTGCCGATACGCTGGCTCTCGGTGCGCAGCGCGCCCATGGCTTCGCCAGTAGCGTCCACCTGGCTGGCCAGGCGGCTGATCTGGGCCACGGCGCGGTTGACCACGCTGTCACCTTCACGGGCTTCCTCGTCGGTGGCGCTGGCGGCGCTAGAGGCTTCGCCGGCATTGCGGGCGACTTCGTGGACGGTGGCAGCCATTTCCTGCATGGCCGTCGCCACCTGGTCGGTTTCCACCTTCTGGTTGTTGGCACCGGCACTGGTCTGCTCGGTGATCGCCGAAAGCTCCTCGGTAGCGCTGGCAATCTGCGAAATGCCATCGCGCACCTGGGCGATCAGCTCACGCAGGTTGCGGGTCATGCCCTGCAGGGCGTTCTGCAGTTGGCCGACTTCGTCGCGGCGGCGGCTGGCCGGTTGTTCGCTGAGGTCACCGGCAGCCACCTGTTCCATGGTTTTCAGTGCCTGGCGCAGCGGCTGGCTGATCTGCCGGGCGATGACCATGGCAGCCAGGGCGCCGAGCAGCAAGGCGAGCAGGGTGGTGGCGATCTGCAGGGTGCGGGCGAAGTGGCTGTCCCTGGCGACCAGCACCGCCTGGTCGTCCAGCAGTTGGCCAATGACACCATTGAGGGTTTCGATATCGTTGGCCATGGCGGCGCGGTAGTCCACCAGGTGGCTGACCTCGCCACGGAACGCCTCTACGGCCTTCGCATAGGCCTGCACCTGCTGCTCCAGTTGCTGGAACTGCTGCGGGAAATTGCCGTTGAAGCGGGCGACCAGCCCCGGCAGATCGTTCACCGTGGTGGCGATCTGTGTGTTCATCAGTTTCTCGGTCTCGGCATTGGTATTACCGGTATAACCACGAACGTGGTAGCGCAGCAGGATCAGGTTTTCGCGTATCTGGTTGATGGCCTCGATGCGCACGAAACGCTGCTCGGCATCGGGCAAAGCGCGGACCTGATTGCGAATCTGCTCGATGCTGGCGAACGACTGGGTGGCCAGGGCGCCCATTTCCTTTTGCGCTGCGCGCATCTTTTCATAGGAGCGGAAACTGGCGGCCTGGTTGCCGCTGTAGCTCTGCAGTGCCTGGTCGGCGGTATTGATCAGCGCATGGGACTGCGCCCTGATCATCACCTCGCGCAGCTTTGCCAGTGTCGGCTTGAAGGCGTCCAGCGCAACTTGCAGCTGTTTGCTCTCGGCGGGGGCGCCGTTGGCCATGGCATGGCGCAAGCGCGCTTCGCGCAGGTCGCCGAGGGCGTCGTTGAGGCGCGATACGTCGCTGACGACCTCACTACGGCGTACCAGGCTGCCCAGGCCGTCCCAGCTGATCAGCGACTGCACAAGTGTCAGGCACAGCACCAGGCCGAAACCGAGAAAGAGTTTGTGGGCGATCCTGAGGTCGCCAAACCAGGTAAACATTACTGCCGAGCTCCTTTTCTTATGCGTTGGAGGAGACCTGAGGTCTGTTCCTTCTGTCAGATATAGTCATCTATATGAATTATCGGCATGTGTAACAAAGTCTGAACAGTGGCTGGCAAAAAATTAATATCACTGTGATATCAAATTGTGAGCGGGTTCCTGAATTGTCCGGGGTTCCTTGCCAGGCGGTGGCTTTCCCATGCAGATTTGTGGCTTGCAGCGCTTCGCGTGCCTCCAATGACAAAAGACACTCAGGAACAAGGACGATGAGTCATCCCTCGCAATTCACCTTGCTCGGCAAGCGGCGTTTCCTGCCGTTCTTCGTCACCCAGTTACTGGGTGCCTTCAACGACAACCTGTTCAAGCAGTCGTTGATCCTGGCCATTCTGTTCAAGCTCAGCTTGGGCGACGGCGATCGATCGATCTGGGTCAACCTCTGCGCGCTGCTGTTCATCCTGCCGTTCTTTCTGTTCTCGGCGCTGGGCGGGCAGTTTGGCGAGAAGTTCGCCAAGGATGCGCTGATCCGCGCGATCAAGCTGGCCGAGATCGTCATCATGGCGGTCGGCGCCATCGGCTTCGTCACCAACCACCTCACGCTGATGCTGGTGGCGCTGTTCGGCATGGGCACCCACTCGGCGCTGTTCGGCCCGGTGAAATACTCGATCCTGCCCCAGGCCCTGCGTGAAGAAGAGCTGGTGGGGGGCAACGGCCTGGTGGAGATGGGCACCTTCCTCGCCATCCTGGTCGGCACCATTGGCGCCGGGGTAATGATGGCCAATGACAGCTATGCCACGGTGGTGGCCGGTGGCGTGGTCGGCACCGCCGTGCTCGGCTACCTGGCCAGCCGCTGGATTCCCCGGGCCGCGGCAGCGTCGCCGCAGATGGCGCTGGACTGGAACATCTTCAAGCAGTCGTGGGTGATCCTGCGCATGGGCCTGGGGCAGACCCCGGCAGTGTCGCGCTCGATCGTCGGCAACTCGTGGTTCTGGTTCGTCGGCGCCATCTACCTGACGCAGATCCCGACTTACGCCCAGGAGTGGCTGCACGGCGACGAGACTGCCGTGACCCTGGTGCTGACCTTGTTCTCGGTCGGTATCGCCGTCGGCTCGCTACTGTGCGAACGCCTCAGTGGGCGCAAGGTGGAAATCGGCCTGGTGCCGTTCGGCTCGTTTGGGTTGACCTTGTTCGGCCTGCTCTGGTGGTGGCATTCAGGTGACGTACCGGCCGGCGCCCAGCCGCACGACTGGCTGGCGCTGCTGGGCATGCACCAGGCCTGGTGGATCCTGGTGTCTATCGTTGGCCTCGGCGTGTTCGGCGGCTTCTACATCGTGCCGCTGTACGCGCTGATCCAGGCGCGCACTGCCGAAGACCAGCGGGCACGGGTAATAGCCTCCAACAACATTCTCAATGCGCTGTTCATGGTGGTCTCGGCGATCTTCACCATTGTCCTGCTGAGCGTGCTCAAGCTGAGCATCCCGCAGCTGTTCCTGGTGGTGTCGCTGCTGAACGTGCTGGTCAATGCCTACATCTTTAGGATCGTGCCCGAGTTCACCATGCGCTTCCTGATCTGGATGCTCAGCCATTCGATGTACCGCGTGCAGCACCGCGACCTTGAACGCATCCCCGATGAAGGCGCAGCGCTGCTGGTGTGCAACCATGTGTCGTTCGTCGATGCACTGCTGCTGGGCGGGGCGATCCGTCGGCCGATCCGCTTCGTCATGTATTACAAGATCTACAACCTGCCGGTGCTCAACTTCGTGTTCCGCACGGCGGGTGCCATTCCGATTGCCGGGCGCAACGAAGACCAGGCCACTTATGATCGGGCCTTTGCGCGTATCGCCGAGTACCTGGCAGACGGTGAGCTGGTGTGTATCTTCCCGGAAGGCAAATTGACCGGAGATGGCGAAATCGACGTGTTCAAGGGAGGCGTCAGCCGCATCCTCGAAGAAACCCCGGTGCCGGTGATTCCGCTGGCGCTGCAGGGCCTGTGGGGGAGTTTCTTCAGTCGCGACCCGGCCAAGGGCTTCTTCAAGCGCCTGTGGTCGCGGGTGACCATCGTGGCTGGCGCCGCCATCCCGGTGGAGGCGGCGCAGCCAGAGGCCTTGCGTGAGCAGGTCAGCCGCTTGCGCGGTGGCCTGCGCTGAGCAGGGTTATCAGCTGGCGCTGACTTTCAGGCCGATCAGGCCGGTAATGATCAGCGCCACGCTGACCAGCCGTACCAGGGCCATCGACTCGCCGAACAGGATGATCCCGGCGATCACCGTGCCGACGGCGCCGACGCCGGTCCAGATGGCATAGGCGGTGCCCAGCGGCAGTTCCTTCATGGCAAGGCCCAGCAGGCCCAGGCTGATGGCCATGGCGGCGACGGTGAGTACGGTCGGGAGCGGTTTGCTGAAGCCGTCGGTGTACTTCAGGCCGACGGCCCAGCCGACCTCGAACAGGCCGGCGAAGAACAGGATGATCCAGGACATGATGCTTCTCCATCGTTGCGAATGATGGGGCCGTCCCCGGAATGGTCACGCGGTGCGTCGTGAGGTCGTCCTCACAGTGGCGATCAGGGTACACATCAATGCCTGGCTGGCTCAACCTCTGCAGCCTCGGCCGAAGGTTCTTCCATCCGCCGGAAGCAGGTCGACAGCAGTGCTCCGGAGATGTTGTGCCAGACGCTGAACAGCGCGCTCGGCACCGCTGCCAGCGGCGAGAAATGCGCTGCCGCCAGCGCCGCGCCCAGCCCCGAGTTCTGCATGCCCACCTCCAGCGCCAGCGACTTGCGCTGGGCCAGCGGCAAGTTGCAGAGCCGGCCGGTGAGGTAGCCCAGCAGATAACCAAAGGTGTTGTGCAGCACCACGACCGCCATGATCAGCAAACCGGATTCGGCGATCTTGGCCTGGCTGGCCGCCACCACCGCACAGACGATCATCACGATGCTCACCACCGACACCAGCGGCAGCACCTGCACCGCCATCTGCACCCGCGCACCCAGCAAGCGCTGCGCCAGCACGCCGAGGACGATCGGCAGCATCACCAGCTGCAGGATCGACCAGAACATGTCCATGAAGGACACTGGCAGCCAGGCCGAGGCCAGGAACCAGATCAGTGCCGGGGTCAGCAGCGGGGCGAGGAGGGTGGTTACCGCGGCGATCGCCACTGCCAGCGCCAGGTCGCCCTTGGACAGCCAGACCATCACGTTCGACGCCGTGCCGCTCGGGCAGCAGCCGACCAGGATCACGCCCACGGCGATTTCCGCCGGCAGGTGGAACAGCTGGCACAGCAGCCAGGCCATGCCCGGCATGATCACGAAGTGCGCCACCACGCCCAGGGCCACACGCCAGGGCTGGCGGGCGAGGGCGGCGAAGTCGTCGAGCTTGAGGGTCAGCCCCATGCCGAACATCACCAGGCCCAGCAGCGGCACGATGGCGACCTTGAGGGCGATGAACCACTGGGGCATCAGGAAGGCCAGCACGGCGAACACCAGCACCCACAGGGCAAAGGTGTTGCCGACGAAGCGGCTGAGAGCGGCGAGGGCACGCATGGGGCAATTCCTTTTCTATTTATAGCTTTATGAATTTCATGGGG
>NZ_BCBG01000062.1:0-20892 GCF_001320485.1 Pseudomonas sp. NBRC 111130 | reverse complement strand
CCAAAATCATCGAGTAATCACTCGACCGATTGAAAAAACCCCCGCTCAGCGGGGGTTTTTTTTATTGGGTTGACACTAAATTGGGGCGTCTATAGAATCACGCCTCCTTTTAGCGGGCGTAGTGCGTCCGTTGGGAACAGCCTGGAGTCTGAAATCCAATGCAAAATCAGCAAATCCGTATCAGGTTGAAGGCTTTCGACCATCGCCTGATCGACCAATCCACCCAGGAAATCGTGGAAACCGCGAAACGTACTGGTGCACAAGTGCGTGGTCCAATTCCACTGCCTACCCGCAAAGAGCGTTTCACCGTTCTGGTCTCCCCGCACGTCAACAAAGACGCGCGTGACCAGTACGAGATTCGCACTCATAAGCGTGTTCTGGACATCGTCCAGCCAACGGATAAAACCGTTGACGCGCTGATGAAGCTCGATCTGGCGGCAGGTGTGGAAGTACAGATCAGCCTCGGCTAAGACTTCGGTCTAGTCGTGTAACGCTCTGAAATGGGCGGCCATAGCGGGTGAAAGCCCCGTACACTCATGAGGTTTACAACATGACTATTGGTGTAATCGGTCGCAAGTGCGGTATGACCCGCATTTTCACCGAAGAAGGTGTCTCCATTCCGGTCACGGTCATTGAGATCGAGCCGAATCGTGTCACCCAGTTCAAAACTGAAGAAACCGATGGCTACCGTGCAGTGCAAGTCACTGTCGGCGAGCGTCGTGCTTCGCGTGTGACTGCCGCTCAGGCAGGTCACTTCGCCAAGGCCAACGTTGCCGCTGGTCGCGGTGTCTGGGAGTTCCGTCTTGAAGAAGGCGAGTTCCAGGCTGGCGACTCGATCAAAGCTGAACTCTTCACTGCAGGCCAGCTGGTTGACGTTACTGGTCAGTCCAAAGGTAAAGGCTTCGCCGGTACCATCAAGCGCTGGAACTTCCGTGGCCAGGACAACACCCACGGTAACTCCGTGTCGCACCGTGTCCCAGGTTCCATCGGCCAGTGCCAGACTCCTGGTCGTGTGTTCAAGGGCAAGAAAATGTCCGGTCACATGGGCGCCGAGCGCGTGACTGTTCAGTCCCTGGAAGTAGTTCGCGTAGACGCTGAGCGCAACCTGCTGCTCGTCAAGGGTGCCGTTCCTGGCGCTACTGGCGGCGACGTGGTTGTACGTCCAGCTGTCAAGGCTCGCGGTTAAGGGGATACTGACATGCAACTTAATGTAAATGACGCTCAGGCGATCGAAGTTTCCGAACTGGCTTTCGGTGGCGAATTCAACGAGACGCTGGTACACCAAGCAGTCGTAGCCTACATGGCTGGCGGCCGTCAGGGCACCAAGCAGCAGAAGACCCGTTCCGACGTGGCCGGTGGCGGTAAGCGCCCATGGCGTCAGAAGGGTACTGGCCGTGCTCGTGCTGGTACCACTCGTGGTCCGATCTGGCGTGGCGGTGGTGTAACCTTCGCAGCTCGTCCTCAAGATCACTCGCAGAAGCTCAACAAGAAGATGTACCGCGCAGCCCTGCGCTCCATCCTCGCTGAGCTGGTGCGTAGCGACCGTCTGGTCGTGGTTCAGGACTTCGCTGTTGAAGCGCCGAAAACCAAAGATCTGCTGAACAAGCTGAACGGCATGGGTCTGAACGACGTACTGATCGTTTCCGACGCTGTTGATCAGAACCTGTACCTGGCTGCTCGCAACCTGCCGCACGTCGATGTACGTGACGTTCAAGGTTCCGACCCGGTCAGTCTGATCGCATACGAGAAGGTGTTGATCACCGTCTCGGCCGTGAAGAAATTCGAGGAGCTGCTGGGATGAACCAGGAACGCGTATTCAAAGTCCTCCTTGGCCCGCACGTTTCCGAGAAGGCTACCGTTCTGGCTGAGAAAAAAGGCCAGTTCGTATTCAAGGTTGCTACCGATGCAACCAAGCTGGAAATCAAGAAAGCTGTCGAAGGCCTGTTCAACGTAAAAGTTGAAAACGTGTCGACTGTTAACGTTCTGGGTAAAACCAAGCGTACCGCACGTGGTCTGGGCAAGCGTAATGACTGGAAGAAGGCGATCGTCTCCCTTCAGCCAGGCCAAGATCTCGATTTCAGCAGCAGTGCTGAGTAAGGAAGGGGTGCATCATGGCAATCGTTAAATGCAAACCGACTTCCCCTGGCCGCCGTTTCGTGGTCAAGGTGGTCAACAAGGAGCTGCACAAAGGCGCTCCTCACGCACCGCTGATCGAGAAAAAATCGAAGTCTGGTGGTCGTAACAACAATGGCCGCATTACCACTCGTCACGTTGGTGGTGGTCACAAGCAGCATTACCGTCTGGTCGACTTCCGTCGCAACGACAAAGATGGCATCCCAGCCACTGTCGAGCGTATCGAATACGATCCAAACCGTACTGCTCACATCGCCCTGCTGTGCTACGCAGACGGTGAGCGTCGCTACATCATCGCCCCTAAAGGCGTGAGCGCTGGCGACCAGCTGATCGCAGGTGCCCTGGCCCCAATCAAGGCTGGTAACTCCCTGCAGCTGCGCAACATTCCAGTAGGTAGCACCATTCACGGCATCGAACTGAAGCCGGGTAAAGGTGCTCAGATCGCACGTTCCGCTGGTGCTTCGGCTCAGCTGATCGCTCGTGAAGGTGTCTACGTGACCCTGCGTCTGCGCTCTGGTGAAATGCGTAAAGTCCTGGCTGAGTGCCGTGCGACCCTGGGTGAAGTCTCGAACTCCGAGCACAGCCTGCGTTCGCTGGGTAAAGCTGGTGCCAAACGCTGGCGCGGCGTTCGCCCAACCGTTCGTGGTGTTGCCATGAACCCGGTTGACCACCCACATGGTGGTGGTGAAGGTCGTACCTCCGGTGGTCGTCATCCGGTATCGCCATGGGGCTTCCCAACCAAGGGTGCGAAGACCCGCGGTAATAAGCGTACCGACAACATGATCGTCCGTCGTCGCAAGTAACTAGAGGGATACGACAGTGCCACGTTCTCTGAAAAAAGGTCCTTTTATCGATCTTCACCTGTTGAAGAAGGTCGAAGTGGCGGTGGAGAAGAACGATCGCAAGCCAGTTAAAACCTGGTCGCGCCGTTCGATGATCCTGCCACAAATGGTCGGTCTGACCATCGCGGTTCACAACGGTCGTCAGCATGTCCCAGTTCTCGTGAACGAAGACATGGTCGGCCACAAACTGGGCGAGTTCGCCGGTACCCGCACCTATCGCGGGCACGTGGCTGACAAGAAAGCCAAGCGTTAAGGGGTAAGGAAATGGAAGTAGCCGCTAAGTTGTCGGGCGCTCGCATCTCCGCCCAGAAAGCCCGCTTGGTCGCCGACCAGATCCGCGGGAAGAAGGTGGGCGAAGCGCTCAACCTGTTGGCCTTCAGCAGCAAAAAAGCCGCTGAAATCATGAAGAAAGTCCTCGAGTCGGCCGTAGCCAACGCCGAACACAACGAAGGCGCAGACGTTGATGACCTGAAGGTCTCCACCGTCTTCGTCAACGAAGGGCGTTCGCTGAAGCGCATCATGCCACGTGCCAAGGGCCGTGCTGATCGCATCGTCAAGCGGTCTTGCCATATCACTGTCAAGGTTGCGGACAAGTAACGGAGTCGATCAGATGGGTCAGAAAGTACATCCCACTGGCATTCGCCTGGGAATCGTCAAGGAGCACACCTCCGTCTGGTACGCAGACGGTGCTACTTACGCAGATTACCTGTTGAAGGATCTGAAAACGCGTGAGTACCTCCAAGACAAACTAAAAAGCGCGTCCGTAAGCCGTATCGATATTCATCGTCCGGCTCAAACTGCACGCATCACCATCCACACCGCTCGTCCAGGTATCGTTATCGGGAAGAAAGGTGAAGATGTCGAGAAGCTGCGTCAGGACCTGACCAAGCAGATGGGTGTGCCTGTGCACATCAACATCGAAGAGATCCGCAAGCCGGAACTCGACGCTATGCTGGTTGCGCAGAGCGTAGCTCAGCAGCTGGAACGCCGCGTAATGTTCCGTCGCGCCATGAAGCGCGCCGTACAGAACGCCATGCGTATTGGTGCCAAGGGCATCAAGATCCAGGTGAGCGGTCGTCTCGGCGGTGCTGAGATTGCTCGTACCGAGTGGTATCGCGAAGGTCGTGTGCCGCTGCACACCCTGCGTGCCGATATCGACTACAACACCTACGAAGCTCACACCACTTACGGTGTGATCGGTGTGAAGGTTTGGATCTTCAAAGGCGAAGTTATTGGTGGTCGCCAAGAAGAACTGAAACCACAAGCACCAGCGCCTCGTAAAAAAGCTGCTAAGTAAGGGGTACGCCAAATGTTGCAACCAAAGCGTACAAAATTCCGCAAGCAGATGACTGGCCACAACCGTGGTCTGGCACTGCGCGGTAGCAAAGTCAGCTTCGGCGAATTCGCCCTGAAAGCTGTTGCTCGCGGTCGCCTCACCGCTCGCCAGATCGAGTCCGCACGTCGTGCGCTGACCCGTCACGTGAAGCGTGGCGGCAAGATCTGGATCCGTGTGTTCCCGGACAAGCCGATCTCCAAGAAGCCTCTCGAGGTTCGTATGGGTAAAGGTAAAGGTTCCGTGGAATACTGGGTTGCCCAGATCCAGCCAGGCAAAGTCCTGTACGAGATCGAGGGTGTTTCTGAAGAGCTGGCGCGCGAAGCTTTCGCCCTGGCTGCTGCAAAGCTGCCTCTCGCCACCTCCTTTGTTAAGCGGACGGTGATGTGATGAAAGCGAATGAACTTCGTGAAAAATCTGCACAGCAACTGAATGAGCAACTGCTCGGCTTGCTGCGCGACCAGTTCAATCTGCGTATGCAGAAGGCAACTGGCCAGTTGGGGCAGTCGCACCTGCTCTCGCAAGTTAAGCGTGACATCGCTCGCGTGAAAACTGTGCTTAACCAGCAGGCAGGTAAGTGATCATGGCTGAAGCTGAAAAAACCGTCCGTACGCTGACTGGCCGTGTCGTCAGCGACAAAATGGACAAGACCATCACCGTTCTGATCGAGCGTCGCGTAAAGCACCCGATCTACGGTAAATACGTTAAGCGTTCGACTAAGCTGCACGCGCACGACGAATCCAACCAGTGCAAAATTGGCGACAAGGTTTCCATCCGTGAAACCCGTCCGCTGGCCAAGACCAAGTCCTGGGCACTGGTTGAAGTCCTCGAACGCGCTGTTGAAGTCTAAGGGCTAGGGGTCGGAGAAATTTTATGATTCAGACTCAATCCATGCTCGATGTGGCCGATAACAGCGGCGCTCGTCGCGTCATGTGCATCAAGGTTCTCGGCGGTTCGCACCGCCGTTACGCCGGCATCGGTGACATCATCAAAGTAACCGTCAAGGAAGCAATTCCACGCGGTAAGGTCAAAAAAGGCCAAGTGATGACTGCTGTTGTCGTCCGTACCCGTCACGGTGTACGTCGCGCTGACGGTTCCATCATTCGTTTCGACGGCAACGCTGCTGTTCTGCTGAACACCAAGCAAGAGCCGATCGGCACTCGCATCTTCGGGCCAGTGACCCGTGAACTTCGTACTGAGAAGTTCATGAAGATCGTCTCGCTCGCCCCTGAAGTGCTGTAAGGAGATCCGACATGCAAAAGATTCGTCGTGACGACGAGATCATCGTGATCGCCGGCAAAGACAAAGGTAAGCGCGGTAAGGTGCTGAAGGTTCTGGCTGATGACCGTCTGGTCGTCGGTGGTGTGAACCTGGTCAAGCGTCATACCAAGCCTAACCCGATGGCGGGCGTTCAGGGCGGTATCGTCGAAAAAGAAGCGCCTCTGCACGCTTCCAACGTTGCCATCTTCAACGGCGAAACCAACAAGGCTGACCGCGTTGGTTTCAAAGTAGAAGACGGTAAGAAAATTCGTGTCTTCAAGTCGACCCAAAAAGCGGTTGATGCTTGAACACTGCTAGGTAGAAGACCATGGCACGACTGAAAGAGATTTACCGGAACGAAATCGCTCCTAAGCTTAAGGAAGAACTTAAGCTGTCGAACGTGATGGAAGTTCCGCGCGTTACCAAGATCACCCTGAACATGGGTCTGGGCGAAGCGATCGGCGACAAGAAAGTCATCGAGCACGCTGTTGCCGACCTGGAAAAGATCACCGGTCAAAAGCCGGTCGTGACTTTCGCTCGTAAATCCATCGCGGGCTTCAAAGTCCGTGAAGGATGGCCGATCGGCGTCAAGGTGACCCTGCGTAGCGACAAGATGTACGAATTCCTGGACCGCCTGCTGGCGATCTCCCTGCCTCGGGTACGCGACTTCCGCGGCCTGAATGCCAAGTCCTTCGATGGCCGTGGCAACTACAGCATGGGCGTGAAAGAGCAGATCATCTTCCCGGAAATCGACTACGACAAGATCGATGCTCTGCGCGGTTTGGACATCACCCTGACCACCACTGCTCGTTCGGATGACGAAGGCCGCGCTCTGCTGCGTGCATTCAAATTCCCGTTCCGCAACTGATTGGAGTAGGAAAATGGCCAAGAAGAGCATGAAAAACCGCGAGCTGAAGCGTCAGCTCACGGTAGCCAAGTTCGCCAAAAAGCGTGCTGAGCTGAAAGCGACCATCGTCAACCTGAACGCCTCTCCAGAAGAGCGTTTCGCTGCCGTTGTCGCTCTGCAGAAACAGCCACGTGATGCCAGCGCTGCGCGTCTGCGCAACCGTTGCCGCCTGACTGGTCGTCCTCACGGTGTATACCGTAAGTTCGGCCTGGGCCGTAACATGCTGCGTCAAGCTGCAATGCGCGGTGACGTACCGGGTCTGGTCAAAGCCTCCTGGTAATCCCTGCAGGTGTGATCCCGGTGGACGGGGAGCAATCTTCCGACCATCGGTGACCTCGCCAACAAACAAGCCCCCTCGTGGGGCTTGTTTCGTTTCTGCCTTATGTCTAGAATGACCGGCTCACCTGAGCCTGGGTTTTTTACCCTGCCCGCTCGGGTGGTTGTGATAGCCGCAAGGCTAATATTTCTTGTATCAGGAGCATCTAGCCCATGAGTATGCAGGACCCGTTAGCGGACATGCTAACTCGCATCCGTAATGCCCAGATGGCTGAAAAGTCCGTCGTAAGCATGCCTTCCTCCACCCTGAAGGTCGCGGTTGCCAAAGTTCTGAAGGACGAAGGTTACATCGCTGGCTACCAGGTTACTGGTGAAGCCAAGCCTTCCCTGTCGATCGAACTGAAGTACTTCGAAGGCCGTCCGGTCATCGAGGAACTGAAGCGCTCCAGCCGTCCAGGCCTGCGCCAGTACAAGTCCGTCGCTGAGCTGCCGAAAGTACGTGGCGGCCTGGGCGTGTCTATTGTCTCCACCAACAAAGGTGTGATGACTGATCGCGCTGCGCGCGCTGCCGGTGTCGGCGGCGAAGTTCTCTGCACAGTGTTCTAAGGGGGGATAGACATGTCTCGCGTCGCTAAGAACCCCGTTAAGCTGCCTTCTGGTGTCGAAGTCAAATTCGCCGGCCAGCAGCTTTCGGTGAAGGGTGCCAAAGGTACTCTCGAACTGAACGTTCACTCGTCTGTTGAAGTTACCGAAGAGTCTGGTGAGCTGCGTTTCGTCGCTCGCAATGGTGACCAGCAAGCTCGCGCCATGGCCGGTACTACCCGCGCTCTGGTCAACAACATGGTCCAAGGCGTAAGCCAAGGCTTCGAGCGCAAGCTCCAGCTGGTCGGTGTTGGTTACAAGGCACAGGCCAAAGGCACCGTCCTGAACCTGGCCCTGGGCTTCTCTCACCCAGTGGACTACGAACTGCCAGCCGGCATCACCGCTGAAACTCCTAGCCAGACCGACATCCTGATCAAGGGTATCGACAAGCAGCTGGTAGGTCAGGTGGCCGCTGAAATCCGCGGGTTCCGTCCGCCAGAGCCTTACAAAGGCAAGGGTGTGCGTTACGCGGACGAAGCAGTCCGTCGTAAAGAAGCCAAGAAGAAGTAGGGCCTAGCAAATGACCGACAAAAAAGTTATTCGACTGCGTCGCGCTCGCAAAGCACGTCTCAAGATGCACGAACTCGAAGTCGTGCGCCTGTGCGTGTTCCGCTCCTCGCAGCACATCTACGCCCAGGTCATTTCGGCCGACGGCAGCAAGGTTCTGGCAAGCGCCTCGACCTTGGACAAAGACCTGCGTGATGGCGCCACTGGCAACATCGACGCGGCCACTAAGGTTGGCAAGCTGGTAGCTGAGCGCGCGAAAGCCGCCGGTGTATCTCAAGTTGCCTTTGACCGTTCCGGCTTCAAGTACCATGGCCGCGTCAAAGCGCTGGCTGATGCTGCTCGTGAAGGCGGGCTGGAGTTCTAAGTTATGGCAAATAACGATCAAAAGCGCGACGAAGGCTACATCGAGAAGCTGGTTCAAGTTAACCGCGTAGCTAAAACCGTAAAAGGCGGCCGTATCTTCACCTTCACCGCACTGACCGTGGTGGGTGATGGCAAGGGTCGCGTTGGTTTTGGCCGTGGCAAGTCGCGCGAAGTACCTGCTGCGATCCAGAAAGCCATGGAAGCTGCACGTCGCAACATGATCCAGGTTGACCTGAAGGGCACCACCCTGCAGTACGCCACCAAGGCTGCCCACGGCGCCTCGAAGGTTTACATGCAGCCTGCCTCGGAAGGTACCGGTATCATTGCCGGCGGTGCAATGCGTGCCGTCCTGGAAGTTGCTGGTGTTCAGAACGTCCTGGCCAAGTGCTACGGTTCGACCAACCCAGTGAACGTGGTTTACGCCACCTTCAAGGGTCTGAAAGCCATGCAATCTCCTGAGTCCATTGCTGCCAAGCGCGGCAAGAGCGTTGAGGAGATCTTCTAATCATGGCAACCGTAAAAGTAACGCTGATCAAGAGCGTCTCGGGCCGCCTGCCTAACCACAAACTGTGCGTTAAAGGTCTGGGTCTGCGTCGCATCGGTCACACTGTAGAAGTCCAGGATACTCCCGAGAACCGCGGGATGATCAACAAGGCTTACTACATGCTGAAGGTCGAGGGTTAATCGATGAAACTCAATGATCTGAGTCCAGCGCCGGGTTCCCGTCGCGAGAAGCATCGTCCAGGTCGTGGTATCGGTAGCGGTCTGGGTAAGACCGGCGGCCGTGGCCACAAAGGTCAGACCTCCCGTTCCGGTGGTTCGATCGCTCCTGGCTTCGAAGGCGGTCAACAGCCGCTGCACCGTCGTCTGCCGAAATTCGGCTTCGTTTCCCTGAAAGCCATGGACCGCGCTGAAGTGCGTCTGTCCGAGCTGGCCAAGGTGGAAGGCGACGTGGTTTCCGTACAGTCCCTGAAGGACGCCAACGTGATTGGCCAGAACGTACAGCGTGTGAAAATCATGCTGTCTGGCGAAGTCACTCGCGCAGTCACCATCAAGGGCATCGCAGCCACCAAGGGTGCGCGTGCGGCTATCGAAGCAGCTGGCGGCAAATTCGAGGAATAAATGGCTAAGCAAGGTGCTCTCTCTTCGCTCGGTAAGGGCGGGATGTCGGAACTCTGGGCTCGTCTGCGCTTTCTGTTCATGGCGATCATCGTCTATCGGATAGGTGCGCATATCCCGGTTCCTGGCATCAATCCAGACCGTCTGGCGGATCTGTTTCGGCAGAATGAGGGGACCATTCTTAGCTTGTTCAACATGTTTTCCGGTGGCGCGCTCGAGCGCATGAGCATCTTTGCATTGGGGATCATGCCGTACATCTCGGCATCTATCATCATGCAGCTGATGACGGCGGTCAGCCCGCAACTGGAGCAGTTGAAGAAGGAAGGTGAAGCTGGCCGTCGCAAGATCAGCCAGTACACCCGCTACGGCACCGTTATCCTGGCACTGGTTCAAGCCATTGGCATGTCCATTGGCCTGGCCAACCAGGGCGTGGCGTTTTCTGTAGGGCTCGGCTTCTATGTCGTTGCTGTCTCCACCTTCGTGGCAGGCGCGATGTTCATGATGTGGCTGGGTGAGCAGATCACCGAGCGCGGTGTGGGTAACGGTATCTCGATGTTGATCTTCGCAGGTATCGTTGCCGGTCTTCCGAGAGCAATCGGGCAGTCTTTCGAGTCTGCACGCACAGGCGATATCAACATTTTCGCCCTGGTCGCAATCGGTTTGCTTGCAGTAGCGATCATCGGTTTCGTGGTGTTCATTGAGCGTGGTCAGCGTCGTATCGCCGTTCACTACGCCAAGCGTCAGCAGGGCCGCAAGGTCTTTGCCGCGCAGACCAGCCACTTGCCGCTGAAGGTGAACATGGCAGGGGTTATCCCGGCCATTTTCGCGAGCAGCATTCTGCTGTTCCCGGCTTCGCTGGGTGCCTGGTTCGGTCAGTCCGAAGGTATGGGCTGGCTGCAGGACATCTCGCAGTCGATCGCTCCTGGTCAGCCGTTGAACATTCTGCTGTTTAGTGCAGGGATCATTTTCTTCTGCTTCTTCTACACAGCGTTGATGTTCAACCCGAAAGACGTAGCGGAAAACCTGAAGAAGTCCGGTGCCTTTATTCCGGGTATCCGTCCTGGTGAGCAGTCCGCACGCTACATTGATGGCGTTCTGACTCGTCTGACCATGTTCGGTGCTCTTTACATGATGGCCGTCTGCCTTCTGCCCCAGTTCCTGGTGGTGGCAGCAAATGTGCCGTTCTACCTTGGCGGGACCTCGTTGCTGATTGTGGTAGTGGTTGTGATGGACTTCATGTCCCAAGTACAATCGCACCTCGTTTCGCACCAGTACGAATCCCTGATGAAGAAAGCCAACCTGAAAGGCTACGGTGGCAGCGGTCTGCTGCGCTGATACGCCCCTAAGGTTCGAGGAGTCGGTAATGAAAGTTCGTGCATCGGTGAAAAAGCTGTGCCGCAACTGCAAGATCATCCGTCGCGAAGGCGTCGTACGAGTGATCTGCAGCGCGGAACCGCGTCACAAACAGCGCCAAGGCTGAGTGTGATCTGCGCTTCAAACCCAGCAGCTAGTGTGCTGCTGGGTTGATTATTCGTTTCTACAGCGATATTATCTCGCGCCCTATTTCTTGGCTTCCGGGGCGTAGGTAGCTGTCAATTGGAGTCCCACTGAATGGCCCGTATTGCAGGCGTCAACATTCCAGATAACAAGCATACTGTTATCTCGCTGACCTACATCTATGGTGTCGGTCGCACTACTGCACAGAAGATCTGTGCAGACGCTGGTGTCAACCCAGCCGCAAAGATCAAGGATCTGAGCGACGAGCAAATCGAAACCCTGCGTGGCGAAGTCGCGAAGTTCACCACCGAAGGTGACCTGCGTCGTGACATCAACATGAAGATCAAGCGCTTGATGGACTTGGGTTGCTACCGCGGCCTGCGTCATCGTAAAGGTCTGCCGGTTCGCGGTCAGCGCACCAAGACCAACGCACGCACCCGTAAGGGCCCGCGTAAGCCGATCCGCAAGTAATCGCCCAGGAATATAGACATGGCAAAACCTGCTGCTCGTCCTCGTAAAAAAGTCAAAAAGACAGTGGTTGATGGCATCGCCCACATCCATGCGTCTTTCAACAACACCATCGTGACCATCACCGACCGTCAGGGCAACGCATTGTCCTGGGCTACTTCCGGTGGTTCGGGTTTCCGTGGTTCGCGCAAATCCACCCCGTTCGCAGCTCAGATCGCTGCTGAGCGTGCTGGTCAAGCTGCGCTGGAATATGGTCTGAAGAACCTCGACGTCAACGTCAAGGGCCCAGGTCCAGGTCGTGAATCCGCCGTTCGTGCATTGAACAGCTGCGGCTACAAGATCGCCAGCATCACCGACGTGACGCCTATCCCGCACAACGGGTGCCGTCCGCCGAAGAAGCGTCGCGTGTAATCAGGAGACAGAAGAATGGCACGTTACATTGGTCCAAAATGCAAACTGTCTCGTCGTGAAGGCACCGACCTGTTCCTGAAGAGCGGCGTTCGCGCTCTGGAATCGAAGTGCAACATCGAAGCAGCCCCAGGTATCCACGGTCAGCGCCGTGGCCGTCAGTCCGACTACGGTACCCAGCTGCGCGAGAAGCAAAAAGTCCGTCGTATCTACGGTGTTCTGGAGCGTCAGTTCCGCGGTTACTACCAAGCTGCTGCCTCGAAAAAAGGCGCAACTGGTGAGAACCTGCTGCAACTGCTCGAGTGCCGTCTGGATAACGTCGTTTACCGTATGGGCTTCGGTTCGACTCGTTCCGAATCCCGTCAGCTGGTTTCGCACAAGGCGATCAGCGTCAACGGTAAGACTGTAAACATTCCATCCTACCAAGTTCGTCCGGGTGACGTGGTCGCGGTTCGCGAGAAGTCGCTGAACCAGCTGCGCATTGTTCAAGCCCTTGAACTGTGCGCCCAGCGTGGCCGCGTTGAGTGGGTAGACGTAGATTCTGCTAAGAAGTCGGGCGTTTTCAAGAACGTTCCTGCTCGTGGCGATCTGTCTGCCGACATCAACGAAAACCTGATTGTCGAGCTCTACTCCAAGTAAGGGCTAGAAAATAGGTGCATCCATGCAGATTTCGGTAAATGAGTTCCTGACTCCCCGCCATATTGATGTGCAGGTAGTCAGTCCGACCCGCGCCAAGATTACGCTCGAGCCTCTCGAGCGTGGTTTCGGCCATACCCTGGGCAACGCGCTGCGCCGCATCCTGTTGTCCTCCATGCCTGGCTGTGCAGTAGTCGAGGCCGAGATCGATGGCGTACTCCACGAGTACTCCGCGATCGAAGGTGTTCAGGAAGACGTCATTGAAATCCTGTTGAACCTGAAAGGCCTGGCTATCAAACTGCACGGTCGTGACGAAGTTACGCTGACCTTGTCGAAAAAGGGTTCGGGGGTGGTTACCGCTGCCGATATTCAGCTGGATCACGATGTCGAGATCGTCAACCCCGATCACGTAATCGCGAACCTGGCGTCCAACGGCGCCCTGAACATGAAGCTCACCGTAGCTCGTGGTCGTGGTTACGAGCCGGCTGACTCCCGTCAAACCGACGAAGACGAAAGCCGTAGCATTGGCCGTCTGCAGCTGGACGCTTCGTTCAGCCCGGTGCGTCGTATCGCCTATGTGGTCGAAAACGCCCGTGTTGAACAGCGTACCAACCTGGACAAGCTGGTCATTGATCTGGAAACCAACGGCACCCTGGATCCTGAAGAGGCTATCCGCCGCGCTGCGACCATCCTGCAACAGCAGTTGGCCGCGTTCGTCGACCTCAAGGGTGACAGTGAGCCTGTCGTAGTCGAGCAGGAAGACGAGATCGATCCGATCCTGCTGCGCCCGGTTGACGACCTGGAACTGACTGTACGTTCGGCCAACTGCCTCAAGGCGGAGAACATCTACTACATCGGCGACCTGATTCAGCGTACCGAAGTAGAGCTGTTGAAGACTCCTAACCTGGGCAAGAAGTCCCTGACTGAAATCAAGGACGTCCTGGCCTCTCGTGGTCTGTCTCTCGGCATGCGCCTCGACAACTGGCCGCCTGCAAGTCTTAAGAAAGACGACAAGGCGACCGCCTGATCGTCGTAATCACCGAACGTAGTGTTTGGTAAGGAATGAATCATGCGTCATCGTAAAAGTGGACGTCACCTGAGCCGTACCAGCTCTCACCGCAAGGCTATGTTCCAGAACATGGCAGTGTCGTTGATCGAGCACGAGCTGATCAAAACCACCCTGCCGAAAGCCAAGGAACTGCGCCGCGTTGCCGAGCCGCTGATCACCCTGGCCAAGGAAGACAGCGTTGCTAACCGTCGTCTGGCCTTCGATCGTACCCGTTCGAAGTCCGCTGTTGGCAAACTGTTCAACGACCTGGGCAAGCGTTACGCCACCCGTCAGGGCGGCTACCTGCGCATCCTGAAGTGCGGTTTCCGCGCTGGCGACAACGCGCCTATGGCGTACGTCGAGCTGGTTGATCGTCCGGTCGGCGGTGCTGTAGAAGCTGCTGAGTAAGACGTTCTGTCTGCTACAAAGAACCGGGCCTAGTGCCCGGTTTTTTGTTCTTGCAGGTATTGTTTATTTCTATTGATGTAACTCATGTAATGAATTTGTTCTGAGGTGACCGCTCATCGATACTTCTTCCCAAGCCGTTTAGCCGGCACTCGAAGACCGATAAGGAGAGCCCATGAGCAAACTTCTCACCACCGCCAGCGGTGCACCTGTAGCCGACAACCAGAATTCCCGCTCCGCCGGCCCGCGTGGCCCGCTGCTGCTCGACGACTTCCACCTGATCGAAAAGCTTGCCCACTTCAACCGCGAGAACATCCCTGAGCGTCGTGTGCATGCGAAAGGCTCGGGTGCCTACGGTACCTTCACCGTCACCCGCGATATCACCTCGTACACCAGTGCCAAGCTGTTCGAACAGATTGGCAAGCAGACCGAGACCTTCCTGCGCTTCTCGACGGTTGGTGGCGAGCGTGGCTCGGCAGATACCGAGCGCGATCCGCGTGGCTTTGCGGTCAAGTTCTACACCGAGGAAGGCAACTGGGACATCGTGGGCAACAACACCCCGGTGTTCTTCATCCGAGATCCGCTCAAGTTCCCGGATTTTATCCACACCCAGAAGCGCCACCCGCAAACCAACCTGAAGAACGCCCAGATGATGTGGGACTTCTGGTCGCATTCGCCCGAGGCCCTGCACCAGGTCACGATCCTGTTCTCCGACCGCGGCATTCCAGACGGTTACCGGCATATGCACGGGTTTGGCAGCCACACCTACAGCCTGGTCAATGGCCAAGGCGAGCGCACTTGGGTCAAGTGGCACTTCAAGACTCAGCAAGGTATCAAGAACCTGACTCCGGCCGATGCAGCGCGCCTGGCCGGTACCGACCCGGACTACGCCCAGCGTGACCTGTTCGAGGCTATCGAGCGTGGTGACTTCCCGCGCTGGACCGTGTGCATCCAGGTGATGAGCGAGGCCGAGGCGGCCAACCGCGACGAGAACCCGTTCGATGTGACCAAGACCTGGTCGCAAAAAGACTACCCGCTGATCGAAGTCGGTGTGCTGGAGCTCAACCGCAACCCGCTCAACTATTTCGCCGAAGTGGAGCAGGCGGCATTCGGCCCGAGCAACATGGTCCCGGGTGTTGGCTTGTCGCCAGACCGCATGCTGCAGGGCCGCGTATTCGCTTACGCCGATGCACACCGCTACCGTGTGGGTACCAACCACCAGCAACTGCCGGTGAACGCCCCACGTAGCCCGGTGAACAGCTACCAGCGCGATGGTTCGATGGCCATGGGCAGTTACGGCAGTGCGCCGAACTACGAGCCCAACAGCCACGCTGATGCGCCAAAGCAGTCGCCACGCTACGCCGAACCCGCACTGGCTCTCAGCGGTGCGGCGGACCGTCACAATCACCGCGAGGACAACGATTACTACAGCCACGCCGGCGCGCTGTTCCGCCTGATGAGTGACGAGCAGAAGGCGCTGCTGATCAGTAATATCGCCGGCACCATGGCGGGCGTCAGCGAAGACGTGATTCAGCGCCAGTTGCAGTACTTCTACAAGGCTGACCCGGCCTACGGCGAAGGCATCGCCAAGGCATTGGGGGTGACTCTCGCCTAAGTCGAAGTGATAAGAAGAACCGCCCTCATTTGGGCGGTTTTTCAATGAATATCACTACTGTTTAACCGATTTTTTGCTTCTAATTGCGCGTTTTTCAGTGACCGCGCGCAAAAGCTGGTTCACACTATGTGCATTAGTCGTTTTCACAGGGAGAAGCAGGGCGATGCAAGGTCACCCGGACGTTATCAACTACCTCGTCACATTGCTGAAGGGCGAACTGGCCGCTCGCGATCAGTACTTCATCCACTCGCGCATGTACGAAGACTGGGGCCTGACCAAGCTCTACGAGCGTATCAACCACGAGATGGAAGAAGAGACGCAGCACGCTGATGCCCTGATGCGTCGTATCCTCATGCTCGAAGGCACTCCGGACATGCGCGCGGATGATCTCGAAGTGGGCAGCACCGTGCCGGAAATGATCGAGGCCGACCTCAAGCTCGAGTACAAGGTGCGTGGCGCTCTGTGCAAAGGCATCGAGTTGTGCGAACTGCACAAGGACTACATCAGCCGCGACATCCTGCGCGCGCAGTTGGCTGATACCGAAGAAGATCACACCTACTGGCTGGAGAAGCAGCAGGGTCTGATCAAGGCCATCGGCCTGGAGAATTACCTGCAGTCGCAGATGTAAGTTATCCACAGCGTCATGAAAAAGCCCCTGGCACCAACGGTACCAGGGGCTTTTTCACGCCAGCGCCAACCGTCAGGCCCGGTCACGCTCCAGCAGCGGCTTGAGGTAGTGCCCGGTATAAGACTGCTTCATCTTGGTCAGCTCCTCAGGCGTCCCGCAGGCGATGATCTGCCCGCCCTTGGAACCACCCTCCGGCCCCAGGTCCACCAGCCAGTCGGCAGTCTTGATCACATCCAGGTTGTGCTCGATCACTACCACGGTGTTGCCGTGGTCACGCAGGCGATGCAGAACGTCCAGCAGCTGCTGGATGTCGGCGAAGTGCAGGCCGGTGGTCGGCTCGTCGAGGATGTAGAGGGTCTTGCCGGTGTCACGCTTGGACAACTCGCGAGAGAGCTTCACACGTTGTGCCTCGCCACCGGACAGGGTGGTCGCCGATTGCCCCAGCTTGATGTACGAAAGCCCCACGTCCATCAGCGTCTGCAGCTTGCGCGCCAACGCTGGTACCGCATCGAAGAACGCACGGGCATCCTCGATGGTCATTTCCAGCACTTCGTGGATGTTCTTGCCCTTGTACTTGATCTCCAGGGTTTCGCGGTTGTAGCGCTTGCTCTTGCAAACGTCGCAGGGCACGTAGATGTCCGGCAGGAAGTGCATCTCGACCTTGATAAGGCCATCCCCCTGGCAGGCCTCGCAACGGCCACCCTTGACGTTGAACGAGAAGCGCCCCGGACCGTAGCCGCGCGAGCGCGATTCCGGTACGCCGGAGAACAGCTCGCGAATCGGCGTGAAGATACCGGTGTAGGTAGCCGGGTTCGAGCGCGGTGTGCGGCCGATCGGGCTCTGGTCGATATCCACGACCTTGTCCAGGTGCTGCAGGCCATCCATGCTGGTGTGCGGCGCGGCTTCCAGGGTGCTCGCGCCGTTCAGGGCGGTGGCCGCGAGGGGGAACAGCGTGTTGTTGATCAACGTCGACTTGCCAGAGCCGGATACGCCGGTCACGCAGGTCAGCAGGCCGATCGGGATTTCCAGGTCGACGTTCTGCAGGTTGTTGCCACGTGCGCCCTTGAGCTTTAGCTGCAGTTTCTTGTCGCGCGGGGTGCGCTTGGCGGGCACGACGATCTTCTTGCGCCCGGACAGGTACTTGCCGGTCAGCGAGTCAGGGTGGTCCATGACCTCCTGTGGCGAGCCCTCAGCGACGATCTGGCCACCGTGCACGCCGGCACCTGGGCCGATGTCCACCACGTAGTCGGCCAGACGTATGGCGTCCTCGTCGTGTTCAACCACGATCACCGTGTTGCCCAGGTCGCGCAGGTGGTTGAGGGTGGCCAGCAGGCGGTCGTTGTCCCGTTGATGAAGGCCGATGGACGGTTCGTCGAGGATGTACATGACCCCGACCAGGCCGGCACCAATCTGGCTGGCCAGGCGGATACGCTGGGCCTCACCGCCAGACAGCGTATCGGCACTGCGGTCGAGGGTCAGGTAGTCGAGGCCGACGTTGACCAGGAACTGCAGGCGCTCGCAAATCTCCTTGAGGATCTTTGCCGCGATTTCGCCGCGCCGGCCGGTCAGGCTCAGGTCACCGAAATAGCTGCTGGCCTCACCGATCGGCAGGTTGGTCACCGCTGGCAGGGTTTTCTCGCCAACCCACACGTGGCGGGCTTCGCGGCGCAGGCGGGTGCCGCGACAGTCCGGGCAGGGCTGGGTGCCGAGGAACTTGGCCAGCTCTTCACGCACGGTGGCCGACTCGGTTTCGCGGTAGCGGCGTTCGAGGTTCGGCACGATGCCTTCGAACGGGTGCGAGCGCTTGACGATATCGCCGCGGTCGTTGAGGTACTTGAAGTCGACGCTCTGCTTGCCGCTGCCTTGAAGGATCACCTTCTGGTGCTCGGCGGACAGTTCACCGAACGGCTCTTCCAGGCTGAAGCCATAATGCGCTGCCAGCGAGCCGAGCATCTGGAAGTAATACACGTTGCGCCGGTCCCAGCCGCGAATCGCGCCTTCGGCCAGGGTCAGCTCGCTGTTGACCAGGCGCTTGGTATCGAAGAACTGCTTCACCCCGAGGCCGTCGCAGGTCGGGCAGGCACCGGCCGGGTTGTTGAAGGAGAACAGCTTCGGCTCCAGCTCGCTGATCGCGTGGCCGCACACCGGGCAGGCGAAGCGCGCGGAGAAGATCATCTCTTCGCCGGGCTCGTCGTCCATGGGCGCTACCAAGGCGATGCCGTCAGCGAGCTTCAGCGCGGTTTCGAACGATTCGGCCAGGCGCTGTTGCAGGTCGGCGCGGACCTTGAAACGGTCCACTACCACGTCGATGCTGTGCTTCTTCTGCTTGTCCAGCTTCGGCAGTTCGTCCAGCTCATGAAGCTTGCCGTTGACCCGTGCACGCACGAAGCCTTGGGCGCGCAACTCGTCGAATACCGCCAGGTGCTCACCCTTGCGCTCGCGCACGACCGGCGCCAGCAGCATCAGCTTGCTGCCTTCCGGGCGCTCCAGTACCAGGTCGACCATCTGGCTGATCGTTTGCGCTTCCAGAGGGATGTCGTGGTCCGGGCAGCGCGGCGTACCGACGCGGGCGTACAGCAGGCGCAGGTAGTCGTAGATCTCGGTGATGGTGCCGACCGTTGACCTTGGGTTGTGCGATGTCGACTTCTGCTCGATGGAAATCGCCGGCGACAGGCCTTCGATGGTGTCGACGTCGGGCTTTTCCATCATCGACAGGAATTGCCGGGCATAGGCCGACAGCGATTCCACGTAGCGGCGCTGGCCTTCGGCGTAGAGTGTGTCGAACGCCAGGGACGACTTGCCGGATCCGGACAGGCCGGTGATCACGATAAGCTTGTCCCGCGGCAGGGTCAGGTCGATGTTCTTCAGGTTGTGGGTACGTGCCCCACGAATCAGGATCTTGTCCACTGCGGCCTCGCTCGGCGGGCATAAACAAGGAAGTATACGGCGCGCTGCCAGTACGCGGCAAAGCGTCGCGTAGATGCCGTCAAGCTGTCGGACTGATAGAATCGCCGCCGGTTCACACGAGGTTTATCCATGCACGACACCCACAACGAGCGCATGAGCAGCGGCGAAACCCGCGCTGCTGGCGGCCTGGCCCTGGTCTTTGCCTTTCGTATGCTGGGCATGTTCATGGTCTTGCCGGTGCTGGCCACCTACGGCATGGACCTGGCCGGCGCTACCCCTGCGCTGATCGGCCTGGCCATAGGCGCCTATGGCCTGACCCAGGCGGTATTGCAGATCCCGTTCGGGATGATTTCCGACCGCATAGGCCGCCGGCCAGTCATTTACCTGGGGCTGGTGGTGTTTGCCCTGGGTAGCCTGCTGGCGGCTCAGGCAGACACCATCTGGGGGGTGATCGCCGGGCGTATCCTGCAGGGGGCCGGGGCGATTTCCGCGGCGGTCATGGCTTTGCTCTCGGACCTGACCCGCGAGCAGCACCGGACCAAGGCGATGGCGATGATCGGCATGAGCATCGGCCTGTCGTTTGCCGTCGCCATGGTCACAGGCCCATTGCTGACAAGCCACTTCGGCTTGTCAGGATTGTTCCTGGCCACTGCAGGACTTGCCCTGGTTGGTATCCTGCTGATCGCCTTCGTCGTGCCCAATACCCACAGCACATTGCAGCACCGCGAGTCGGGTGTGGCGCGCCAGGCCCTCGGCCCGACCCTGCGTCATCCGGACCTTCTGCGCCTGGATGCAGGCATTTTCATCCTCCACGCCATCCTCATGGCCAGCTTCGTCGCGCTGCCCCTGGCCTTCGTCGAACGCGGAGATCTGCCCAAGGAGCAGCACTGGTGGGTGTACCTGACCGCGCTGCTGATCTCATTTTTTGCAATGATCCCGTTCATCATCTACGGCGAAAAAAAGCGCAAGATGAAACGCGTCCTGGCTGGTGCGGTCAGTGTCCTGCTGCTGACGGAAGTGTTCTTCTGGCAGTGGGCTGACGGTTTGCGCGGACTGGTGATTGGCACCGTGGTATTCTTTACCGCATTCAACCTGCTGGAGGCCTCGTTGCCTTCGCTGGTGAGCAAGGTGTCGCCTGCTGGTGGCAAGGGGACGGCGATGGGGGTGTATTCCACCAGCCAGTTCCTCGGCGCTGCCCTGGGAGGCATCCTCGGTGGCTGGCTGTTCCAGCACGGCGGGCTGAACATGGTGTTCCTTGGTTGCGCAATCCTGTGTGCCATCTGGTTGGTCGTCGCCTTGCGCATGAACGAGCCGCCCTATGTGACCAGCCTGCGCATGCCGCTGACGCCAGAGGCCGTTCGGGAAGCCGGCTTGACCGAGCGCCTGATGGCCGTGCCGGGTGTGACCGACGCCGTGGTGGTGGCAGATGAAGCCGCCATCTATATCAAACTGGATACGAAAATTTTGGACCGTGCGACCCTCGAGCGACTGGTGAATCCAGCCTCTTCGGCGTGCGAAGCCTAGGAGAACGTTATGGCCCGTGGGGTTAACAAAGTCATTCTGGTCGGCACCTGTGGCCAGGATCCCGAAGTCCGCTACCTGCCCAACGGTAACGCCGTGACCAACCTGAGCCTGGCCACCAGCGAGCAGTGGACCGACAAGCAGTCGGGCCAGAAGGTCGAGCGTACCGAGTGGCACCGTGTCTCGCTGTTCGGCAAGGTTGCCGAAATCGCCGGCGAGTACCTGCGCAAAGGTTCGCAGTGCTACATCGAAGGCAAGCTGCAGACCCGCGAGTGGGAAAAGGACGGCATCAAGCGCTACACCACCGAGATCATCGTCGACATCAACGGCACCATGCAGCTGCTCGGCGGTCGTCCGCAGGGCCAGCAGCAGGGCGG
>NZ_BCBG01000061.1:0-21065 GCF_001320485.1 Pseudomonas sp. NBRC 111130 | reverse complement strand
GTCTGAATTTTTCTACCTGAAGCGCTTTGAGAGTGTCGATGAGTTGAAAGCGGGCCTGGACGAGTACATCCGCTACTACAACCATGACCGCATCAAACTGAAGCTCAATGGCCTGAGCCCTGTTGAGTACAGGGCTCAGGCTGCAGCATAGAACTGTCCAACTTTTAGGGGGCAGTCCACCCTGTGGGAGCGGGCTTGACCCGTGAATGGGCCGCAAAGCGGCCCCAATCACTTACAGCTCGGTATTGCGGGTTTCCTTCAGGCACAGCACGGCAATCAGGCTGATCACAGCCGCCGCCGACACATAGCCCCCTACCCAGCTCAACCCACCCATGCTCACTAGCTTCTGGGCAAAGAACGGTGCCGCCGAGGCCCCGACGATGCCGCCCAGGTTGTACGCCGCCGAAGCGCCGGTGTAACGCACGTGGGTCGGGAACAGCTCAGGCAGCAGCGCCCCCATTGGTGCAAAGGTCACGCCCATCAGGAACAGCTCGATGGCCAGGAACAGCGCCACACCCGTGGTCGAACCCGAGGTCAGCAGCGGTTCCATGGTGAAGCCCGAAGCCACCGCCAGCAGGCCGCCGACGATCAGCACCGGCTTGCGCCCGTAGCGGTCGCTCAGCCAGGCCGAAAGCGGTGTGGCCAGGGCCATGAACACCACGGCAAAGCACAGCAGGCCGAGGAAGGTCTCGCGGCTGTAGCCCAGCGTGGTCACGCCATAGCTGAGCGAGAACACCGTCGAGATATAGAACAGCGCATAGCACACCACCATGGCGGCTGCGCCCAGCAGGGTTGGCATCCAGTATTTGCCGAACAGGTCCACCACCGGCATCTTCACGCGTTCGTGACGTGCAACCGCCTTGGCAAATACCGGGCTTTCCTCAAGCTTCAGGCGCACATACAGCCCCACCATCACCAGGGCGGCACTGAGCAGGAACGGAATGCGCCAGCCCCAGTCACGGAACTGCTCGTCACTGAGCAGCATGGCCAGGGTCAGGAACAGGCCGTTGGCCGCAAGGAAGCCGATCGACGGGCCAAGTTGCGGGAACATGCCGAACCAGGCGCGTTTGCCCTCCGGCGCGTTCTCGATGGCCAGCAGTGCCGCGCCGCCCCATTCGCCACCCAGGCCCAGGCCTTGGCCGAAGCGCAGCAGGCAGAGCAGGATTGGCGCCCATACGCCGATGCTGTCATAGCCTGGCAGCACGCCGATCAGCGTGGTCGAAACGCCCATCAGCAGCAACGAGGCGACCAGGGTCGACTTGCGCCCGATGCGGTCGCCGAAGTGGCCGAACAGTGCCGAACCCAGCGGGCGGGCAAGGAAGGCGATGCCGAAGGTGATGAAGGCCGCGAGCATCTGCGCGGTACCCGAGCCGGACGGGAAGAACACCGGGCCGATCACCAGCGCGGCGGCGGTGGCATAGACGTAGAAATCGTAGAACTCGATGGCGGTGCCGATGAAACTGGCAGTGGCGACCCGCGCTGGCGAGTTGACCGGCGCGGCAGGCGCCTCGGCATAGGTGCTGGTTGTCATTTGGTAGGTCCCTAACAGTCTGGTCCGCTCCATGGCATTGTCTGCGGCCTGTGCAGGCCTTGAAGGCAGGCACGGCTTGGCGGACGCCGGAGCGTATTGTTGTTGTGTTCGCGCGACTGGCACCAGCCCAGGAGGGTAGGGGTGGGAGCGGGCACTGTTCGGGGTGTTGAAGCAGGACCGCGGGGCGTGTCAGTGCAGCGGACTGGCCGTGTGGCGCCGGGTGCGGGTAGCGGGCGGAACGGCGGGGCTGGGTAAGCGTGGCCCGAGTATAGCTATCGGGTCACGGTCCATACCAGTACCTTGCTGGCACAATTGTCCTCTGTTTCGAGGATTTCCAGGCGATAGCGGCCGATCTTCAGGCAAACGGCGCTTTCCGGAATGCTTTCGAGGGCTTCGGTGACCAGCCCGTTGAGGGTTTTCGGGCCACCGTCACACGGCAGGTGCCAGCCCAGGGTACGGTTGATTTCACGCAGCGAGGCGTTGCCTTCGATGACGAAGGTGCCATCGGCCTGCGGGTGCACATGCGGGTTGTCCAGGCTCTGCTCGTCCTCGAACTCGCCGACGATCTCTTCAAGGATGTCTTCCAGGGTGACGATACCCAGCACCTCGCCATACTCGTCCACCACCACGCCCAGGCGCCGCTGCTGCTTGTGGAAGTTCAGCAGTTGCATCTGCAGCGGCGTGCTTTCTGGCACGAAGTAGGGCTCGTAGCAGGCGCCCAGCAGTTGCTCCAGAGTCAGCTCGGCCTTGGGCAGCAAGTGGCTGATGAGCTTGGTGTTGAGGATCGCTTCGACCTGATTGATGTCGCTGTGATACACCGGCAGGCGAGTGTGCCGGCTGACGATCAGCTGCTCGATGATCTGTGTGATGGGGTCGTCGAGGTTGATGCCATCGACTTCGTTGCGTGGCACCAGGATGTCGTTGACGGTGATCTTGTCCAGCGACTGCAAGCCGTCCAGCAGGCCATGGCGCGGCGCCTCGTGCTCATCGTCTTCGTCGAAGACGTCGTCGTCCTGCGGATGCAAGGCCACTGCCGTGGGCTGCGCGCGGAACGGCCGCAGCATCAGCTTGGCGATGCCATCGAACAGGCACGCCAAAGGTTGCAGCAGGGCCAGCGGAAACGGGCGCAGGCTCAGGCCAAGGCTGATGAAGGCCTGCGGGTTGCGCCGGGCCAGGCGCCGCGGCAGGAATTCGGCAAACACCAGCAGCGCTGCCACCGCGCCCAGGCCCGCGAGCCAGAAGCCGTGTTCGCCGCTCTGGCGTTGGCCGATCAGGCACGCCAGGCCCAGCACCAGCAGCTTGCCCAGGCTGGCGCACAGCACCAGGGCCTGGGCGGGTAGCGGCGGCGGGGCGTCATCGCCGTTGCGCAGTGAACCATTGAGCTGCAGGCGGGCGGCGTCGACGGCGGTGAACAGTGCCGACCACAGTAGCGCCAGTGCCAGAATGCCGAGTAGCGGTGCGTACGGCAGGGTGTCCATGGGCGGCCGTCAGATATGCAGGATGAATTCGCGGACCAGCTTGCTGCCGAAGTAGGCCAGCATCAGCAGGCAGAAACCCGCCAGGGTCCAGCGGATCGCCTTGTGCCCGCGCCAGCCCAGGCGGGTGCGGCCCCACAGCAGCACGCTGAACACCACCCAGGCCACACAGGCCAGCAGCGTCTTGTGCACCAGATGCTGGGCAAACAGGTTTTCGAGGAACAGCCAGCCGGAAATCAGCGACAGCGAGAGCAGGCACCAGCCCGCCCAGAGGAAGCCGAACAGCAGGCTTTCCATGGTTTGCAGCGGCGGGAAGTTGCGGATCAGGCCGGACGGGTGCTTGTTCTTCAGCTGGCGGTCCTGCAGCAGCAACAGCAGCGACTGGAACACCGCGATGGTGAACAGGCCATAGGCCAGGATCGACAGCAGGATGTGCGCGAGGATGCCCGGCTCTTCGTCGATCAGCGGCACGGTGCCGGGCGGGGCGAACTGGGCCAGCAGGGCGGTGACGGCGCCGAGCGGGAACAGCAGCACCAGCAGGTTTTCCACTGGGATACGCAGGCAGGCCAGCAGCGTCAGGGCGATGACCGCCACGGCGATCAGGCTGGCAGCACTGAAGAAGTCCAGGCTCAGCCCCAGCGGGGTGATCAGCTGGAAGAACAGTGCGCCACCCTGGGCGACCACGGCGAGGGCGCCGAGCAGGCCGAGCAGGCGTTTGTCGGCCTTGCGGCCCTGGGCCAGGTAGGTGCCCTGATAGATGGCCGCAGCTATATATAAGGCGGCGGCGATCAGGTTGGGGATGAGGCTGGGTGAGGAAACCATAAGTCCTGGTTGCAGAGCCCTGAAAGAGACGGAGTTTGGCATAGATTCCGCTGGTCAAGGAAGACTGAAGGCTTGTGTCGGGGCATTCGCGGGCATGCCCGCTCCCACAGGTACAACACAGGCTCCCACTGTGGGAGCGGGCGCGCCCGCGAAGAGGCCGGAGCAGGCACCGACCATCTCCCAAGGTGTGCGCCGCCGCCGCACTTCGTTATAATCGCCGCCTTGCTGTGCCTGACGGGTGTGCATTTCCCCTCGGGCGCCTGACAAACCTCGGCTTTTACTGGGCCTGAAAGGATCACCATGTTCGAAAACCTGACCGACCGCCTGTCACAGACGCTGCGCCATGTCACCGGCAAGGCCAAGCTGACCGAAGACAACATCAAGGACACGTTGCGCGAAGTGCGCATGGCCCTGCTCGAGGCCGACGTTGCCCTGCCGGTGGTCAAGGATTTCGTCAACAGCGTCAAGGACCGTGCGGTCGGCACCGAGGTATCGCGCAGCCTGACTCCGGGCCAGGCGTTCGTGAAGATCGTCCAGGCCGAGCTGGAAAGCCTGATGGGCGCGGCCAACGAAGACCTCGCGTTGAACGCCGCACCGCCAGCGGTGGTACTGATGGCCGGCCTGCAGGGTGCCGGTAAGACCACCACAGCCGGCAAGCTGGCGCGCTTTCTCAAGGAGCGCAAGAAGAAGAGCGTGATGGTGGTTTCCGCCGACGTCTATCGCCCGGCGGCGATCAAGCAGCTGGAAACCCTGGCCAGCGACATCGGCGTGACCTTCTTCCCGTCCGACATCAGCCAGAAGCCGGTGGCCATCGCTGAGGCTGCGATCCGCGAAGCCAAGCTCAAGTTCATCGACGTGGTCATCGTCGACACCGCCGGTCGCCTGCACATCGACGCCGACATGATGGACGAGATCAAGGCCCTGCATGCCGCAGTCAAGCCGATCGAGACCCTGTTCGTGGTCGACGCCATGACCGGTCAGGACGCTGCCAACACCGCCAAGGCGTTCGGCGAGGCCCTGCCGCTGACCGGTGTGGTGCTGACCAAGGTCGACGGCGATGCCCGTGGCGGTGCCGCGCTGTCGGTGCGCGCCATCACAGGCAAGCCGATCAAGTTCATCGGTATGGGCGAGAAGACCGAGGCCCTCGAGCCCTTCCACCCGGATCGTGTCGCTTCGCGCATCCTCGGCATGGGCGACGTGCTCAGCCTGATCGAGCAGGCCGAGCAGACCATCGACAAGGCCAAGGCCGACAAGCTGGCCAAGAAGCTGAAAAAGGGCAAGGGCTTCGACCTCGAAGACTTCCGCGACCAGTTGCAGCAAATGAAGAACATGGGCGGCCTGGGTGGCCTGATGGACAAGCTGCCGAGCATCGGCGGGGTCAACCTGTCGCAGATGGGCAACGCCCAGGGCGCGGCCGAGAAGCAGTTCAAGCAGATGGAAGCGATCATCAACTCGATGACCCCGGCCGAGCGTCGCGACCCAGACCTGATCAGCGGTTCGCGCAAGCGCCGCATCGCCCTCGGCTCTGGCACCCAGGTGCAGGACATCGGCCGGCTGATCAAACAGCACAAGCAGATGCAGAAGATGATGAAGAAGTTCTCCGCCAAGGGCGGCATGGCCAAGATGATGCGCGGCCTGGGCGGGATGCTGCCGGGCGGCGGCATGCCGAAGCTGTAACCCCTTATTTTGGGTGCCTGCCTTTAAAGAGGCGGGCACCCGGAACCCCCGCTTTGGCGGGGCAACGGCCTCGGATTCCGTGGCTTAACCGGCAAATCTGGGCGGTAGGGCAGGGCTCTGCCGAAAAAGGCATTTGCAAATGTCCGTGTATTCCCCGAGAATATGCGGCCTTTTGGGCACCCGTGTGCCTATTTGGCATTCAGATTTGCAGCACCGACTATAGGAACAATGTTCACATGGTAACCATTCGTCTTGCCCGTGGCGGCTCGAAAAAGCGCCCATTCTACCACCTGACCGTGACCAACTCGCGTAACGCCCGTGACGGCCGTTTCGTTGAGCGCGTAGGTTTCTTCAACCCGATCGCTGCTGGCGCCGAAGTCAAGCTGTCGGTCAACCAAGAGCGCGTCAACTACTGGCTGAGCCAGGGTGCACAGCCGTCTGAGCGCGTTGCTCAGCTGCTGAAGGACGCTGCCAAGGCTGCTGCCTGAGTAGTATGAACGCGACGCCAGAAAAGGCTGACGACCTCATCGTCGTTGGCAAGATTTTTTCGGTTCACGGCGTTCGCGGCGAGGTGAAGGTGTATTCCTTTACCGATCCGATTGAAAACCTGTTGGATTATCCGCGCTGGACGCTTCGGCACGAAGGCAAGGTAAAGCAGGTCGAGCTGGTCAGCGGTCGTGGCTCCCAAAAGGGCCTGGTCGTGAAGTTGAAAGGCCTCGATGATCGTGATGAAGCCCGTCTTCTGAGTGGTCACGAAATCTGCATTGCGCGGAGCCTTTTGCCCAACCTGGCTGCCGACGAGTACTACTGGTACCAGTTGGTGGGTCTGAAGGTCATCAACCAGGACGAACAGCTGTTCGGCAAGGTCGATCACCTGTTGGAGACCGGTGCGAACGATGTAATGGTGGTCAAGCCCTGCGCAGGCAGCCTGGATGATCGCGAGCGTCTGTTGCCCTATACGGCGCAATGCGTGCTCGATATCGACCTGGAAGCAGGCGTGATGCGGGTTGAATGGGACGCGGACTTCTAAACGATGGGTAACCTTCGCGTAGACGTCATCACGCTGTTCCCCGAGATGTTCTCGGCCATCACGGAGTACGGCATTACCAGCCGCGCGGTGAAACAGGGGTTGCTTCAGGTGACTTGCTGGAACCCGCGGGACTACACCACAGATCGCCACCATACCGTGGATGATCGGCCGTTTGGCGGTGGTCCGGGCATGGTGATGAAAATCAAGCCTCTGGAAGACGCCCTGGTTAGCGCCAGGCAAGCGACCGGAGCAGCGGCGAAGGTGATCTACCTTTCGCCACAAGGCCGCAAGCTGACTCAGCAGGCGGTCAAAGGCCTGGCCGAACAGGAATCGTTGATCCTGATCGCCGGTCGTTATGAAGGCATCGACGAGCGCTTTATCGAGGCTCATGTCGATGAGGAGTGGTCGATTGGTGACTATGTGCTTTCCGGTGGCGAGCTGCCGGCCATGGTACTGATCGATGCGGTTACACGGCTGCTGCCCGGAGCTTTAGGGCATGTGGACTCGGCGGAGGAAGACTCTTTCACCGACGGTCTGCTGGATTGCCCGCACTACACCCGACCTGAGGTGTATGCGGATCAGCGTGTTCCCGACGTGTTGCTAAGCGGCAACCATGCACATATCCGGCGATGGCGGATGAAGCAGTCCCTTGGTAGGACCTTCGAACGACGCGCCGATCTTCTGGAAAGTCGCTCGCTTTCTGGAGAAGAGAAGAAGCTGCTCGAGGAATATCTCCGCGAGCGGGACGATAGTTAAACGTATCGATGGTGGATCAAGTATCCATCTTAGGAGCACAGCATGACCAACAAGATCATCCAGCAGCTCGAAGCCGAGCAGATGAACAAGGAAATCCCGACCTTCGCACCAGGCGACACCATCGTCGTCCAGGTTAAAGTGAAGGAAGGTGATCGTTCCCGTCTGCAGGCGTTCGAAGGCGTTGTTATCGCCAAGCGTAACCGCGGTCTGAACAGCGCCTTCACCGTGCGCAAGATCTCCAGCGGCGTAGGCGTTGAGCGTACCTTCCAGACCTACAGCCCGCAGATCGACAGCCTGGCCGTGAAACGTCGTGGTGACGTGCGTAAAGCCAAGCTGTACTACCTGCGCGACCTGTCCGGCAAAGCCGCTCGCATCAAGGAAAAACTGTCCTGAGTACAGTTTGCCCGGTGGCCAAGGCCGCCTAGCGAGAAAAAAGCAGCCTTCGGGCTGCTTTTTTGCTTTCTGAAACCTGTAAACGTGATGGATATGAGCAGCCGAGACCAGGAAATCCAGCGCCGCACCGAGCTGTCGGTGACCCGCGTGACCAAAGCGGTGTTCCCCAACACCACCAACCACCACAACACACTGTTCGGCGGCACGGCGCTGGCCTGGATGGACGAAGTGTCGTTCATCGCCGCAACGCGTTTCTGCCGGCTGCCGCTGGTGACCGTGTCCACCGACCGCATCGACTTCAAGCACCCGATCCCGGCAGGTTCGATCGTCGAACTGGTGGGCACGGTGGTCAAGGTGGGCAATACCAGCTTGCAGGTGCAGGTCGATGTGTTCGTTGAGAACATGTACCTGGATGGCCGCGAGCGCGCGATCCACGGGGTGTTCAGCTTTGTCGCCATCGACGAGGACAAGCGCCCGGTGCCGGTCCTGCCCCAGGCCTGAGCTTTCCTGTACCGGCCCTTTCGCGGGCAAGCCCGCTCCCATGGGTACAGCGCAGTGTTCAAATTCTGTGGAGAACCCTGTGGGAGCGGGCTTGCCCGCGAAAGGGCCAGTACAGACAACCTATGAGCTGCTGTGAAACACTAGGCCCAACTTCAACACCCAGCAGCCCTGCATGCCCGCCCTAGACCACCCCCTGATCGACCAGTTCCTCGACGCCCTGTGGCTCGAAAAAGGTCTGTCCGACAACACCCGCACCTCCTACCGCAGCGACCTTGCCCTGTTCAACGGCTGGCTCCAGGCGCATTCGGTAGCGCTGCCCGACGCCGGCCGCGAACTGATTCTTGATCACTTGGCCTGGCGCCTGGACCAAGGTTACAAACCTCGCTCCACTGCGCGCTTTCTCTCCGGGCTGCGAGGCTTCTTCCGCTATTTGCTGCGGGAAAAGCTGGTCGCCGTCGACCCGACCCTGCAGGTCGACATGCCGCAACTTGGTCGGCCCTTGCCCAAATCACTGTCGGAAGCCGACGTCGAAGCCCTGCTGCAGGCCCCGGACCTGGGCGAAGCCATCGGTCAACGCGACCGCGCCATGCTCGAAGTCCTTTACGCCTGCGGCCTGCGCGTTAGCGAACTGGTCAGCCTGACCCTCGACCAGGTCAACCTGCGCCAGGGTGTGCTGCGGGTTATGGGCAAGGGCAGCAAGGAACGCCTGGTGCCAATGGGCGAGGAGGCGGTGGTCTGGCTGGAGCGCTACCTGCGTGATGGCCGCGCCGAACTGCTGAACGGCCGCCCCAGCGACGTACTGTTCCCCAGTCAGCGCGGCGAGCAGATGACTCGCCAGACTTTCTGGCACCGCATCAAGCACCAGGCGCGGGTGGCCTGCATCGACAAGCCGCTGTCGCCGCATACCCTGCGCCATGCTTTCGCCACCCACCTGCTCAACCACGGTGCCGACCTGCGTGTGGTGCAGATGCTGCTGGGCCACAGCGACCTCTCCACCACGCAAATCTATACCCATGTAGCCAAGGCGCGGCTGCAGCAGTTGCACGCCCAGCACCATCCGCGTGGATGAATGTTTTTCATGTTCCGCCGACCGGTCCTTGCAGGCCCCTTCATCCGCAGCGCGATGTGGTAGGCTTGGGCGGTTTGCATCAAGGGCCGCACGGTCGCCGCATTTTTTTTTGCAGGTGACGCCCTCCGGCCCCTGTCCGCCTCCAGGAGTTCCCCATGCGCGTGACCCATATTTTCGCCGCCGCCGTGTTGGCGCTGGCCAGTACCTTTGCCGTTGCCGCGGCTGACAGCAATGCCAGCGCCGAGCAGGCTATCCGCAAGTCGTTGCAGAACCTCGAACTCGAAGTACCGGTGGAAAGCGTCGGCAGCAGCCCGCTCAATGGCCTCTATGAAGTCAAGCTGCAGGGCGGCCGTGTGCTGTATGCCAGCGCCGACGGCCAGTACGTCATGCAGGGCTACCTGTACCAGTTGCAGGACGGCAAGCCGGTCAACCTGACCGAGAAAACCGAGCGTCAGGGCGTCGCCAAGCTCATCAACGGCATTCCGGCCGCCGAGACCGTTGTCTATCCTGCCAAGGGCGAGACCAAGTCGCACATCACCGTCTTCACCGACACCACCTGCCCGTATTGCCACAAGCTGCACGCCGAAGTGCCCGAGCTCAACCGCCGCGGTATCGAAGTGCGCTATGTCGCCTTCCCGCGCCAGGGCCTCGGCTCGCCTGGTGACGAGCAGCTGCAGGCAGTCTGGTGCTCCAGCGATCGCCGCGCGGCGATGGACAAGATGGTCGAAGGCAAGGAAATCAAGGCCGCCAAGTGCGCCAACCCGGTCAGCAAGCAGTTCCAGCTGGGCCAGCAGATCGGCGTCAACGGCACGCCGGCCATCGTGCTCGAGAACGGCCATGTGATCCCGGGCTACCAGCCCGCACCGCAGGTGGCCAAACTGGCCCTGGATGGCCAGCAGCAGGCCGCCAAGTAATCAATTCAATACGCCGTCGTCATGGGGTGACGGCATGTTTCACGGTCGGTGAAGGCGCCGGCCGTTCAATGGGGAGTTCACAGTGAAACCGGTCAAAGTAGGCATCTGTGGGTTGGGGACCGTCGGTGGCGGAACCTTCAATGTACTTCAGCGCAACGCCGAGGAGATTGCCCGCCGTGCCGGGCGCGGTATTGAAGTGGCACAGGTTGCCATGCGCTCGCAGAACCCGAACTGCCAGATTACCGGTACCCCCATTACCGCTGATGTGTTCGACGTTGCGAGCAACCCGGAGATCGACATTGTCATCGAGCTGATCGGTGGCTACACCGTGGCGCGTGACCTGGTGCTCAAGGCCATCGAGAATGGCAAGCACGTGGTGACCGCCAACAAGGCGCTGATCGCCGTGCACGGTAACGAGATCTTTGCCAAGGCGCGCGAGAAGGGGGTTATCGTTGCCTTCGAAGCCGCAGTGGCCGGTGGTATCCCGGTGATCAAGGCGATCCGCGAAGGTCTGTCGGCCAACCGCATCAACTGGCTGGCCGGCATCATCAACGGCACCGGCAACTTCATCCTCACCGAAATGCGTGAAAAAGGCCGCGCCTTCCCCGACGTGCTGGCCGAAGCCCAGGCGCTGGGCTATGCCGAAGCCGACCCGACCTTCGACGTCGAAGGCATCGATGCCGCGCACAAGCTGACCATCCTGGCGTCCATCGCCTTTGGTATCCCGCTGCAGTTCGACAAGGCCTACACCGAAGGCATCACCCAGCTGACCACCGCTGACGTGAACTACGCCGAAGCGCTGGGCTACCGCATCAAGCACCTGGGCGTGGCCCGTCGCACCGCCGAAGGCATCGAGCTGCGCGTGCACCCGACGCTGATCCCGGCCGACCGCCTGATCGCCAACGTCAACGGCGTGATGAACGCGGTCATGGTCAACGGCGACGCCGCCGGTTCGACCCTGTACTACGGCGCTGGCGCCGGCATGGAGCCAACAGCGTCGTCGGTGGTAGGTGACCTGGTCGACGTGGTCCGTGCCATGACCTCCGACCCGGAAAACCGCGTGCCGCACCTGGCCTTCCAGCCAGACTCGTTGTCGGCCCATCCGATCCTGCCGATCGAAGCCTGCGAAAGCGCCTACTACCTGCGCATCCAGGCCAAGGACCATCCGGGCGTGCTGGCCCAGGTGGCGAGCATCCTCTCGGAGCGCGGCATCAACATCGAGTCGATCATGCAGAAGGAAGCCGAGGAGCAGGACGGCCTGGTGCCGATGATCCTGCTGACCCACGGTGTGGTCGAGCAGCGCATCAACGACGCCATCGTCGCGCTGGAAGCCCTGCAGGACGTGGTCGGCAAGGTTGTACGCATTCGCGTCGAACAGCTGAATTAATCTGCCAATCGGGCCGCTCGGGCGGCCCTAGCATCGAAGGTTTGCACCCATGCGCTATATCAGTACCCGCGGCCAGGCTCCGGCCCTGAATTTCGAAGACGTGCTGCTGGCTGGCCTGGCCAGCGACGGCGGCCTTTACGTCCCTGAGAACCTGCCTCGCTTCACCCAGGAAGAAATCGCCTCCTGGGCCGGCCTGCCGTATCACGAGCTGGCCTTCCGGGTGATGCGCCCGTTCGTCGAAGGCAGCATCGCCGACGCCGACTTCAAGAAGATCCTCGAAGAAACCTACGGCGAGTTCGCCCACGCTGCGGTTGCCCCGCTGCGTCAACTGAACGGCAACGAGTGGGTCCTGGAGCTGTTCCATGGTCCGACCCTGGCCTTCAAGGACTTCGCCCTGCAACTGCTCGGTCGCCTGCTCGACCACGTGCTGGCCAAGCGCAACGAGCGTGTGGTGATCATCGGCGCCACCAGCGGTGACACCGGTTCGGCCGCCATCGAAGGCTGCCGCAGCTGCGAAAACGTCGACATCTTTATCCTGCACCCGCACCAGCGTGTGTCGGAAGTGCAGCGTCGGCAGATGACCACCCTGTTCGGCGACAACGTCCACAACATCGCCATCGAAGGCAACTTCGACGACTGCCAGGAAATGGTCAAGGCCAGCTTCGCCGACCAGTCGTTCCTCAAGGGCACCCGCCTGGTCGCGGTCAACTCGATCAACTGGGCGCGGATCATGGCCCAGATCGTCTATTACTTCCATGCGGCCCTGCAGCTGGGCGGCCCGGCCCGTTCGGTGGCATTCTCGGTGCCGACCGGCAACTTCGGCGATATCTTCGCCGGTTATCTGGCGCGCAACATGGGCCTGCCGGTCAGCCAGCTGATCGTCGCCACCAACCGCAACGACATCCTGCACCGCTTCATGAGCGGCAACCAGTACGTCAAGGAAACCCTGCACGCGACCTTGTCGCCGTCGATGGACATCATGGTGTCGTCCAACTTCGAGCGCCTGCTGTTCGACCTGCACGGTCGCAACGGCGCCGCGCTGGCCGAGCTGATGGCGACCTTCAAGCAGGGCGGCGGCTTCAGCGTCGAGCAGGACCGCTGGACCGAGGCACGCAAGCTGTTCGATTCGCTGGCAGTCAGCGACGAGCAGACCTGCGAGACCATCGCCGAGGTGTTTGCCGCCACGGGTGAGGTGCTCGACCCGCACACCGCGATCGGCGTCAAGGCCGCCCGCGAGTGCCGCCGCAGCCTGGACACGCCGATGGTGGTGCTGGGCACCGCCCACCCGGTCAAGTTCCCTGAGGCGGTGGAGAAGGCCGGTGTTGGCAAGGCGCTGGAGTTGCCGGCGCACTTGAGCGACCTGTTCAGCCGTGAAGAGCGCTGCACCGTCCTGGCCAATGACCTGAAGGCTGTTCAAGCCTTTGTCAGCCAGCATGGTAATCGCGGCAAGCCTTTGTAATCGCACGGTTTTCGGGGCTGCAATGCAGCCCCGGATTTCAAAAACTTCCTACCCCTTTTGCAGAATTGTCCTATGTAAGGCTTTGAAAGCCTTGCCTAGAGTGGCCGGTCCTTCCCTAGGAGCGGCACATGCGACAGCCCTTCGTGTTGATTCACCCGGCACGCCCATCCCACAAGATCCTCCTGCACCAGGCCTGCAACGCCATGGGCCTGTTCAATGTGCGCGTCACCCACGACCTGGCCGACCTCGACAGTTGCCTGGCCCGTCCACCGCGCGCTGACCTGCTGATTCTCGAGCATGCGGTGAGCGATGGCCTGGCCTTGCTCGAACGGGCCTGTCGCACTCGCGCCGTGCTGTTTGTCGGGCATGCCAACGCAGGTTCCCCGAACCTCGCCCATGAAGCCCGACGCCAGGGCCTGTGGGTCCTTGCCGACCTCCCTTGGCCCCTGCCGGTCGGGCGCTGGCAACAGGCCCTGCAACGTATTCAAACTGTCACGTCGCCCGCGCATCCTCACTGAAACAGCCGGGGGCAACGAACTTTTCGCCACGCGTGCTGGTCAGTTCCTTCATGTCCCATTACATGCGAGTGATCCGGATGGAAAGAATCTGCAGACTGCTCAACGACGCACTAACGCCCTACCAGGCCATGCTGGGTGTCACGGATGCCAACGGCAACCGTCAATTGACCGTGTACGACAGCCTCGGCGGCACGGCCTTGCGGCGCACCGTCAGCCAACGCCAACTGCAGGAGCAAAGCCTGCTGATTGATCTGGTAGACGGCTTGCACCGCGACTTGCAGATTGTCGAGGGGCGCTTGCAGCCTTGTGTGATCGCGGCCTTGCAACAGCGCCAGCAGCCACAGGGAACCTTTGCCTGAAGGGGTTATCCTAAACATCAAGGGCAGCCGGCCAGTGCACAGCTCCGGCACTGGCGGGTTGTCGTGGAGAGTCCATCAGGACTTTCGATTGGCCCCGGGCGTCCACCCCAGCGTCCGGGGTTTCTTTTTGCCTGTTTTTCAGTGGCTTTCGAAAAAGTGCTTGCTCTCTTCCAGATAGGCTGCACGCAGCTCCGGGTCGAGCCAGTGTGCGTACAGGGCGGGCAGGGTATTCATGCGCAGGGCCGGTAGCAACTGGTTGATGTGGCTTATGGCGGTGCGCCCCAGTGGCGTGTCCGAGCAGCCTACATGCAGAACCTGATAGCGGGTCACACCCTGGATCGGATGGAACTGATAGTCCGCCGGCGAGCCGCCTTGTTGCTGAATCAGGTAGCGCAACTCAGGCCAGTAGCCCAGCACCAGTTGCAGGCGCCCGAGCTGTTGCATCTGCAACAGGTTGGCGGTGGCATCGTTGCCGTAGTGGCGGCTGAACGCCGAGTCGGGCAGCTGTCGCAGGATTTCGTCGACCTGGCTGCTGTAGCTGCGCTCGGCGACGATGCCCAGCTTCAGCGAGGTATTGCCGAGCAAGCCCTTGAGGTCGACCTGCTGGCCATCAAGGTAGGGTGCCAGCAGCGACTGCCCACTCTTGCGCACCACCACGCCGCTACTCAGCACGCCAAGCATCGGTTTCGAGAAGTGCACGAACTTCGCCCGCTCTGCAGTCCACAGCAGCGTCGGGTCGCAGGTGAAGCTGGACGGGTCCTGGAGCATCTGGAGCCCACGCGCACGGTTTACCCGGATGATGCTGTGCTCGTATTCGGGCATCTGCTCGATCAGCAGCGGCAGCATCTGGTCGATAACCCCCTGGCCTTTCTCCGTGCCTTCGAACACGGTGAAGGGCGGCAGGTCGCGCACCAGCCACAGCAGGCGTTCCTTGGCGTGTGCCGGCGTTACCAGCAGGGCAAGCAGCAGCGCGCAAAACAGGGCTGGCGAACGCATCGGCAGCCGCTTCAGACCGTGCCCGCCTGGCGCAGGCTGGCGATCGCCGCCTGGTCGTAGCCCAGGCCAGCCAGCACGCTATCGGTGTGTTCACCCAACGTCGGACCTACCCATTCGGCAGAGCCCGGGGTATCCGAAAGCTTGGGCACGATACCCGGCATCTTGAACGGCTTTCCGTCTGGCAGGCGCGCCTGCAGGAACATCTCGCGGGCCAAGTACTGCGGGTCGCTGAACATGTCCTCGGCCGAGTAGATCCGGCTGGCCGGCACTTGCGCGTCGTTGAGCACCTGCATCAGTTGGTCCAGCGGCAGGCTGTTGGCCCAGCGGTCGATCACCCCGTACAGCTCGTCGCGCCGGGCATCGCGGCCGTCGTTGCTGGCCAGGCTCGGGTCGTCGGCCAGGTCGGCACGGCCTATGGCCTGCATGAAGCGCTTGAAGATGGCGTCACCATTGGCGCCGATCTGCACATGCTTGCCGTCGGCGCTGGTGTGGATGGAAGAGGGCGTGATGCCGGGCATGATGTTGCCGGTACGCTCGCGGATGAAGCCGAACACGTCGAACTCCGGCACCATGCTTTCCATCATGGCGAAGATCGCTTCGTACAGGGCCACGTCCACCACCTGGCCCTGGCCGCCATTGACTTCGCGATGACGCAGCGCCATCAGCGCGCCAATCACGCCCCACAGCGCAGCGATCGAATCACCGATGGAGATCCCGGTGCGTACGGGCGGGCGGTCGTCGAAGCCGGTGATGTAGCGCAACCCGCCCATCGATTCACCGACCGCACCGAAGCCCGGCTGATCCTTCATCGGCCCGGTCTGGCCGAAGCCGGACAGGCGCACCATGACCAGGCGCGGGTTGAGGGCGTGCAGCACGTCCCAGCCCAGGCCAAGTTTCTCCAGCACGCCTGGGCGGAAATTCTCGATCAGGATGTCGGCCTCGCCGAGCAGGCGCTTGAGCACCTCCCGGCCTTCGGGGTGCTTGAGGTTGAGCGTCAGCGACTGTTTGTTGCGCGCCTGCACGAACCACCACAGTGATGTGCCCTCGTACAGCTTGCGCCACTTGCGCAGCGGGTCGCCGCCGTCCGGCGACTCTACCTTGATCACTTCAGCGCCGAATTCGGCGCAGATCCGCGAGGCGAATGGCCCGGCGATCAGGGTGCCGAGTTCGATGACTTTCAAGCCGGCGAGGGGTTTGCTGGGCGTAGACATTAGGCATCCGTGGCAACTGGTCAGAGCCGTGGTTTTAGCATAGGTCCGAAGCGGCCGATACTGCCCCGGCGCAAGCGCAGGCAGGATCGGTTAGACTAGCGGCCTTTTCTTTACGCACGAAGCCCATTCGACCATGGCCCAGCCGTCCACCACCTACAAATTCGAACTGAATCTGACCGACCTCGATCGCGGCGTATATGAAAACGTCCGCCAGACCATTGCCCGTCACCCTTCGGAAACCGAAGAGCGCATGGCCGTGCGCCTGCTGGCCTATGCGCTGTGGTACAACGAGAACCTGTCGTTCGGCCGTGGCCTGTCCGATGTCGATGAAGCGGCGCTGTGGGAAAAGAGCCTGGATGACCGCATCCTGCACTGGATCGAAGTCGGCCAGCCGGATGCCGACCGCCTGACCTGGTGCTCACGCCGTACCGAACGCACCAGCCTGCTGGCCTACGGCAGCCTGCGGGTGTGGGAAGGCAAGGTGGTGGGGGCAGTCAAGGGCCTGAAGAACCTGAGCATTGCCGCCGTGCCGCAGGAAGTGCTGGAAGTCCTGGCCACCGACATGCCGCGCACCATCAAATGGGATGTGATGATCAGCGAAGGCACGGTGTTCGTCACCGATGACCGTGGCCAGCACGAAGTGCAACTGCAATGGCTGCTCGGTGAGCGTGGCTGAACCGACTGACACCTGACTGCCGAAGACACCATGCGTATCGAACCCCGCCCGCTGCCCCCGACCCTGCCATTGCTGGGTAATCTGCCACCCCTGCTGACTCGCCTGTACGCCGCCCGTGGCGTGCAGTCCGAGGCCGAACTGGACAAGAGCCTGGCGCGGCTGGTGCCGTATCAGCAGCTCAAGGGCATCGAGGCCGCGGTGGACCTGCTTGTCGAAGCCCTCGACCAGCGCCAGCGTATCCTCATCGTTGGTGACTTCGACGCCGACGGCGCCACTGCCAGCACCGTCGGCGTGCTTGGCCTGCGTCTGCTGGGCGCGGCCCACGTCGACTACCTGGTGCCCAACCGTTTCGAATACGGCTACGGCCTGACCCCGGAGATCGTCAAGGTCGCGCTCGAGCGTCAGCCGGACCTTCTGGTGACCGTCGACAACGGTATCTCCAGCGTCGAGGGTGTTGCGGCTGCCAAGGCGGCCGGGCTCAAGGTGCTGGTCACCGACCACCACCTGCCGGGCCAGCAGTTGCCGGATGCCGATGCCATCGTCAACCCGAACCAGCCTGGCTGCGACTTCCCGAGCAAGTCGCTGGCCGGCGTCGGTGTGATCTTCTACGTGCTCATGGCCTTGCGCGCCCGGTTGCGCAGTATGGGGCGTTACGAAACGCAGCCGCAGCCGAACATCGGCGAGCTGCTCGACCTGGTCGCCCTGGGCAGTGTGGCCGACGTAGTGCCGCTGGATGCCAACAACCGCATCCTCGTCCACCAGGGCCTGGAGCGCATTCGCGCCGGCCGCGCGCGGCCTGGCCTGAAGGCCATCCTGGAGGTGGCACGACGCGACCACCGGCGCATCACTTCCACCGACCTTGGCTTTATCCTCGGCCCACGGCTCAATGCTGCCGGGCGCCTGGACGACATGAGCCTGGGCATCGAATGCCTGCTGTGCGAAGACGCAGCCCTGGCCCAGGACATGGCCCAGCAGCTGGATGACCTGAACCAGGACCGCAAGTCGATCGAGCAGGGCATGCAGCGCGAGGCCTTGGCCCAGCTCAAGGATTTGCCGGTCGAGTCCATGCCTTATGGCTTGTGCCTGTTCGATGCCGATTGGCACCAAGGCGTGATCGGGATTCTCGCCTCGCGCCTGAAAGAGCGTTACCACCGGCCGACCATCGCCTTCGCCGATGCTGGCGACGGCATGCTCAAGGGCTCGGCGCGTTCGGTGCCGGGCTTCCACATTCGCGACGCGCTGGATGCGGTGGCAGCGCGTCATCCGCAGTTGATCAGCAAGTTCGGCGGGCATGCCATGGCGGCGGGGTTGTCCCTGCCGGAAAGCAACTTCCCGGCGTTTGCCGAAGCCTTCGATGAAGAAGTCCGGCGCCAGTTGCGTGAAGAGGACCTGACCGGTCGTTTGCTCTCGGACGGCAGCCTGGCGGTGGAGGAATTCCACCTGGACCTGGCCAAGGCCCTGCGCAATGCCGGGCCTTGGGGGCAGCACTTCCCCGAGCCGCTGTTCCATGGGGTGTTCCAGTTGGTGGAGCAGCGTGTGGTCGGTGAGCGGCACTTGAAGGTGGTGCTCAAGAGCGAGTGCGGATCGGTGCGGCTGGATGGCATTGCCTTTGGTATTGACCGCGATGTGTGGCCGAACCCGACGGTGCGTTGGGTGGAGCTGGCGTACAAGCTGGATGTGAACGAGTTTCGTGGGAATGAGAGTGTGCAGTTGATGATTGCGCATATGGAGCCGCGCTGAGTCTATCGCCAGGTGCCTGCCTTGGTTTTTGCGGTGGGGCACATATCGAGCGCCGCCCGCGCGGCGCTCGATCTCATAGGCGCCGCAACCCTTTCGGCGTACACCTAGCCGCCCTGACACGTTAGTTAACGTGCCATCCCTAACTCGGCATCATCCATCAGTGCTTTGGCCATGGCACTCAGGTAATGGGATGCCCAGATCATCATCGGTTTTTCATCCATCAGGCCGATGATGGTCAGCTCTCTTACATAGCCCATCAACTCCGAGGCCTGCTCGCGGGCATCCCGGCAGGGAATGCCTGGCTCGATGCGGAACAGGGGATGGGTCTGGTGTTCGCCTTGGAAGAAGGTGGTTTTGCCGACAGTGAATTGGGTGTCGTCTGTGCTCATCGATTCCTCTCCTGAAATTTCTTGATTGCCTGTCATGGCCTCTTCGCGGGCGCGCCCGCTCCCACAGGTACTGCACAAGTCTCGATGCCTGTGATCAACCTGTGGGAGCGGGCATGCCCGCGAAGAGGCCAGCAAACCCAACTTCAATGCAGGCCGGTACTCCGCTCCAGAGCCAGCGACAGCGCATCCGCCTGGCCCCAGGCAATCTGCATCGCACGCAGCCCGTTCACCAACGATTCCCGGGTGCGGTCATCTTCAATGGCGTCGAGGGTTCGGTGGCAATGGTTATAGGCAAGCATCAGGTAGTGGGTGACGTTCATCACCACGTGGTCGATGGGCACGATGCCCTCGCTGATGGCATGGGTGAGGGTCTCGCCGGAGGGAAGGTCGAAATGACGGGGTGGATCGGGGACTATTTTTTTCATATGAACCGACTCGTAGGGTTACCGATTGGCCAACCTCTCCGATTCCACACGAAGGGTGGCAGTTGTACGCGGTGTGGAATCCAGGCTACGAGTAAACCCGGTAGGCTTTGCGGCCTCCCGCGCACAACTGCCATGACGGCAGCAACTCAGTAATTGACCAGGATTCCACCCCCGGACGCTAAACATCAGCGACCCGAAAAAGCCTAAAGGGCGGTGTTTCCAGGGACAATCAGACGCGAGTCGACAGGGCTTGTAGGATATTTTCCTTAATCAGGCACCGCTAGTTCATATGTGTAGGAAGTATCTGATGCATGCGTCGGACCAGTAAGCAATCCCGGTGAACCTTCTCCCCCATCAATCTGGTCTAGTCTGATTAATGACCGGCACCGGGCCAGGGATGTGCACTTGAGTGTCCGGGCCGGATCACCATTGGAGTCCTTGGGAGGTGCCCTCATGAGCCTGCTGCTCGAGCCTTACACCCTGCGTCAGCTGACGCTGCCCAACCGCATCGCGGTTTCGCCGATGTGCCAGTATTCCGCCATCGATGGCCTGGCCAACGATTGGCATCTCGTTCACTTGGGCAGCCGCGCCGTGGGTGGCGCTGGCCTGGTCATCAGCGAAGCCGTCGCGGTGACTGCCGATGGCCGCATCACAGCCGAAGACCTCGGCCTTTGGAACGACGCCCAGATCGTCCCGTTGCAGCGCATCACCCGTTTCATCACCGCTCAGGGCGCCGTCCCCGGCATCCAGCTGGCACACGCCGGGCGCAAGGCCAGTACCTATCGGCCCTGGCTGGGCAAGCAGGGCAGTGTGAAGCTCGAAGACGGCGGCTGGCAGCCCGTGGGGCCGTCGAAGATTGCCTTTGACCCGCAACACACACCGCCTCGCGAGTTGAGCAAGGACGAGATCCAGGATGTGATCAATGCCTTCGTCGCCTCGACCGAGCGGGCGCTCAAGGCCGGTTTCAAAGTGGTCGAAATCCACGCCGCCCATGGTTATCTGCTGCACCAGTTCCTCTCGCCGCTGAGCAACCAGCGCCGCGATGATTACGGCAGTTGTTTCGAAAACCGCATTCGCCTGACCCTGGAGGTGGTGAAAGCGGTGCGCGAGGTCTGGCCGGCGGAATTGCCGCTGTTCGTGCGGGTATCGGCGACCGACTGGGTAGAGGACGGCTGGAACCCGGATGAAACCGTCGAACTGGCTCGTCGCCTGCGAGTGTTGGGTGTCGACCTGATCGATGTGTCCTCCGGCGGTACCTCGGTCAACGCCGAAATCCCCACTGGCCCCGGTTACCAAACCCGTTTCGCCGAGCGCGTGCGCAAGGAAGCGGAGATCGCCACCGGCACTGTCGGCATGATCACCGAACCGGCTCAGGCCGAGCACATTCTGCGCACCGGGCAGGCTGACGTGATCTTCCTGGCCCGTGAGCTGCTGCGCGATCCTTACTGGCCGTTGCATGCCGATGATGATCTGGGGGGTAATAAAGCCACCTGGCCGGCGCAGTACCAACGGGCGACCAGCCGCGCCAACCCGATTCACGAGTCCGATTTGCGGGATTGATTAAGGCCGCCGACTCAGTGCGGTTCCTGTGGGAGATTACCCAGCTCTGCAGGCTGCGCTGTCGCACAGGAAACTAATGTCCGCCAGGGCGCGCCGCGATTCCTGTGGGAGCGGCTTTAGCCGCGAAGCAGGCAACGCGGTGGCTGGCACCGGCTTTGCCGGTGTTCGCGGCTAAAG
>NZ_BCBG01000060.1:0-22272 GCF_001320485.1 Pseudomonas sp. NBRC 111130 | reverse complement strand
GCCCCAGCACCCAACCCCCGCCAAACCCCAACAAAATCAACCCGTTGAACCCGGCACAACTCCTGCAACAGGCCCTTCAAAGCCCAGTCCCCGCAGGAGCGCCCTTGAACACCCCCATCCTCCCCCTGATCCCGCTCTGCACAGCCCTGGCCTTGCTCGGCTGCGAAAAAGCCGAGCAACACACCGCACAAACCACCACGCCGCAACCGGGCGGCACGCTGGTCTACGCCACCGACCGCGAACCCACCTGCCTCGACCCGCACGTGGCCGGCGACATGCCCCAGGTGTTCGTCGCCCAGCAGTACCTCGATTCACTGGTCTCGATGGGCAGCCAAGGCCAGATCGGCCCCTGGCTCGCCACACGCTGGGAAGTCTCCCCGGACGGCCTGCGCTACACCTTCCACCTGCGCCGCGACGTGCATTTCACCGACGGCACCCCCTTCAATGCCGAAGCGGTCAAGGCCAACCTCGACCACATGGCCAACCCCAAGACCCAGTCCAGCACTGCCGGTGGCTATATCCGCCAGTACCGGGGCACGAAGGTCATCGATCCCTACACTGCCGAGGTGACGCTGGCCACACCCTACGCGGCCTTCCTCGAAGTGTTGGCGCAGGGCTTTCTCGGCATCCAGTCGCCCACCGCGCTGCTGCGCAGCCGCGACCAGAACTGCGAAAGCCCGGTGGGCAGCGGGCCGTTCAAGGTGGTGCGCTGGGACCGGCAGAACCAGGTGGAGCTGGTGCGCAACCCGGACTACAACTGGGCACCGCCGACCGCGCAGCACCAAGGCCCGGCCTACCTCGAACGCATCGTCTGGAAGTTCATCCAGGAACCGTCGGTGCGCTTCGCCTCATTGCAGGCCGGTGAGGTCGACGTGATCGAAGCGCTGCCGCCGGAGTCCCACGAAGCCGCGCGGCGCAACCCCGATGTGGACCTGATCATCGCCCAGCGCCCGGGCAACCCCACCAACGGCACGTTCAATCTGCGCCGCGCCCCCTTCGACGACATCCGCGTGCGCGAAGCCTTCGTGCGCAGCGCCGATGTCGAAGGCGCGCTCAAGAGCGTGTACTTCGGCGAGTTCCCCCGCGCCGGTGGCCCGCTAAGCATCGCCACGCCGTTCTACAGCGGCGACTTCGAACACAGCCAGGACTACGACCCGGCCCGTGCCGCCAAACTGCTCGACGAGGCCGGCTGGACAGCACGCGACAGCGAGGGTTACCGCACGAAGAACGGCCAGCGCCTGCGCGCCGTGGTGCTGATCGGCGCCCGTACGCCACCTTCGGAACTGACCTTGTGGGAACAGGTGCAGGCTACCACCCGTCAAGCCGGCCTGGAGTTGGTGCTCGATCAGATGAGCGACGCCCAGGTCACCGCCCGCCAGGCCGCCTGGGACTACGACATCCGCACGGGCTACTGGAATACCAACACCCCGGACGTGCTGCGCATCATCTTCACCACTGCGTTCGTGCAGCCGGCCGGAGTCGGTGGCTATCACCAGAACTCCTCGGGTTACGCCGACCCAGGCTACGACGCGCTGCTCGACAGCGCCCTGGCCACCCAAGACGCCGGCCAGCGCCGCCAGCGTTACTTCAAGGCGCAGCAGCAGGCGGCCGCGCAGTACCTGCAACTCACCACCTACCCGCAAAGCACACGCCTGGGCATCTACAAGACCGCCCACGGCGTGCGCCTGGAGCCTTCACTGGCGGTGACCTACCTCTATGACGCATGGGTGAATAAATGACTACGACGACTCTGGCGGTGACCGACCCGCGCCGCGAGCGCCTAGCCGCCCTGGGCCGGCGCGCCGCCATCCGCCTGGGCGGTGGTGCGCTGGTGTTGTGGGCGGTAGCGACGCTGACCTTCTTCGCCCTGCGCCTGATGCCGGGCGACCCGGTGCTGGCGATTCTCGGTGGCCCCAGCGCCAACCCGACGCCGGAGGCGATCGAAGCCGCCCGCGTGGAGTTCGGTCTCGACCAGCCACTGGCCGTGCAGTACCTCTTTTACCTCGGGCGCCTGCTGCAAGGTGACCTCGGCGTGTCGTACTCGCAGCACCTGCCGGTGACCCGCGTGCTGGCCGAGCAGGGTGGGGCGACACTGGAACTGACCATCGCCGCGTTGGCGCTGGCCTGGCTGCTGGTCCTGCTGCTGACGGTGATCACTGCCGGGCGGGGCAGGCTGGTGGGCGGCATCGCCTCGCTGGCCGAAACCCTCAGCGCCGCCTTGCCGCATTTCTGGCTCGGCGTGGTGCTGCTGGCGGTGTTCGCCTTCGGCTTGCGCTGGTTCCCGCCCGCAGGCAGCGACAGCTTCGCCAGCCTGGTGCTGCCGGCGTTCTCGCTGGCGATTCCGTTGGCCGGGTTCATTGCCCAGGTTACCCGCGAATCCCTTGAGCTGACCCTCGAACAACCTTTCGTGCTCACTGCCCGCACACGGGGCCTTAGCGACCTGGCCGTGCGTTTCCGCCACGCCTTGCGCCATGCCTTGCTGCCGGGCGTTTCGCTGTCGGGCTGGGCCATCGGTGCGCTGATCAGCGGCGCGGTGGTGTGCGAGGTGATCTTCTCGCGCAAGGGCATCGGCCGTCAGCTGTACCAGGCGGTGCAGGCCCAGGACATGCCCCTGGTGATCGGCGTCAGCCTGGTGGTGGCGGCGGGCTATGTACTGGCGAACCTTCTGGTCGACCTGCTGTACCAGTGGATCGACCCACGGCAACAGGAGGCCGCAGCATGACAGACCTGACCCTTGACCAAGCGCTTGCGCCGTTGCGTCGGCAACGCCAGCTGCAGCTGCCACCTCTGGGTGCCAGCCTGGCGATCCTGTTCCTCTTCGCCCTGGTGTTGGCTGCGTTGGTGCCGGGATTGTTCACCGGCGTCGACCCGCTCGCCATCGTCCCGCGTGACGCTTTCCAGCCGCCAAGCTGGGCGCACTGGCTGGGCACCGACCAATCGGGCCGCGACATCTTTGCCCGGGTTATCCACGGTGCGCGGCAGAGCCTGCTGATCGGCGTGGCGGCCACGGCCATCTCCATGGCCATCGCCATTGCCCTCGGTCTGCTCGGGGGGCTTGGCGGCGCCCGGGTGGACCGTGCGGTGGGCTGGATGCTGGAAGTGCTGTTCGCCTTCCCTAGCCTGGTGCTTGCGCTGCTGTTCGTGGCGGTGTTCGGCAGCGGCGTCGGCCCGCTGATCGTCGCCACCGGTCTGGGCGGTGCGCCGGGCTATGCGCGCATGGTCCGTGGCCAGGTGCTGGCGGTGCGCAATGCCGGTTACATCGAGGCGGCGCGGGCGTTGGGCCATCCGACCTCACGCATTGTGCTGCGCCAGCTGTTGCCCAACGCGATGCGGCCACTGGTGGTGACGCTGACCATGGGCGTCGGCCAGGCCATCGTCTGGGCCTCGGCGCTGAGCTTCCTGGGCTTGGGCGCCCGGCCGCCAGCGCCGGAGTGGGGCACCATGTTGTCCATGGGCCGCGACTTCATCGCCAACGCCTGGTGGCTGACCTTCTTCCCCGGCCTGTTCATCGTCCTCACCACCTTGGCCACGACGGTGACTGGCCGCTATATCCAACAACGTCTGGAGGGCCGCCTGCCATGAGCGACAAGAGCTTGATCGTCGAAGGCCTGAACGTGGCTTTCGAGGGCCGCAGTGTGGTGCGCGGCCTGTCCTTTACCTTGGCGCCGGGCCGCTGCGTGGCGCTGGTGGGCGAGTCGGGTTCAGGCAAGAGCGTCAGTGCCCGCAGCCTGGTTGGCCTGGCCGGCACCAAGGCTCAGGTGAGCGCTCGTCAGTTGAGCTTTGGCGGGCATGATCTGCTCGGCCTGAGCGAACGTCAGTGGCGTGCGGTACGCGGCAAGGACATCGGCTTCGTGCTGCAGGATGCGTTGGTGTCACTCGACCCCCTGCGGCCGGTGGGCAAGGAAATTCTCGAAGTGCTGCAGACCCATGGGTACGGCGACCGCCAGTCGCGTACAGCACGGGTGCATGAGCTGCTTGAGCAGGTCGGGGTGCCCGACGTCGAGTTGCGCGCCCGTCAGCGCCCCGGGCAGTTGTCCGGTGGCCTGCGCCAGCGTGCGCTGATTGCCAGTGCCCTGGCCCTGGACCCTGCGCTGGTGATCGCCGATGAGCCGACCACCGCGTTGGACGCCACGGTGCAGGCGCAGATTCTCGAGGTATTCCAGCAGATCAAGGCGCGCGGCGCCTCGCTGTTGATCATCAGCCATGACCTGGCGGTGGTCGCGCAACTGGCCGACGAGGTGGTGGTGCTGCGCCATGGCGAGGTGGTGGAGCAGGGGCCGATGCAGCAGGTGTTGCGTCAGCCTCGGCATCCGTACACCCAGGCCTTGCTGGCGGCGGTGCCGGCCGAGCATCCGCGTGGTAGCCGGCTGTCGCCGGAGCGCGCGGGTGTGCGCCGCGAGCCACGGCCACGTGCGCACCGCGACGTGCTGCTCGAAGGCCGTGGCCTGGGCAAGCACTACCTCGGCCCGGACGGCCTGTTGCGCCAAGTGGTGCAGGGCGTCGACTTAACCCTGCGCGCCGGGCGCACCTTGGGCATTGTTGGCGAATCCGGTTCGGGCAAGACCACCGTGGCACGCATCGCCCTTGGTCTGTTGCAACCCGACCAGGGCGAGGTGCTGTATCGCGGCCAGCCGTGGAACCGCCCGGCCAATGCCGTGAGCGAAGCCGTGCGCCGGCCATTGCGCCGCGACATCAGCGTGATCTACCAGGACCCGCTGGGTTCGTTCGATCCGCGCTGGAACGTGGCGCAGATTCTCGACGATGCCTTGCAGGTGGCCGGTATCGAAGCGGCGGCCCGCCCGGCGCGCATTGCCGTGCTGCTCGACCAGGTGCGCCTGCCGGCAGAGCTTGCCCAGCGCCGGCCTTTGCAGCTGTCCGGCGGCCAGCGCCAACGGGTGGCGATCGCCCGGGCAATCGCCAGTGAGCCGAAAGTGATCATCTGCGACGAACCGGTGTCGGCGCTGGATGTGTCGGTGCAGGCACAGGTGCTCGACCTGCTGGCCGACCTGCAGGATGAACTGGGCCTGGCCTACCTGTTCATCTCCCATGACCTGGGGGTGATCCGCCATGTCAGCGACGACGTGCTGGTGATGCGCCATGGCCAGGTGGTGGAGCAGGCGCCGGTCGAAGTGTTGTTCGAGCGCCCGGCCCACGCATACACCCAACGGTTGCTCGGCGCAGTACCGCGCCTGCCTGGCAGCGGCGCCGATCTGGTGGTGCCGCCGCTGGACCTCGAACACGAGGCCTTTGACCTGTTCGACGAGACCCGCCTCTGGAAAATCGCGATCTGATCTGCGAGTTCCTGCCAGAACACTTGACCCCTGTGGGAGCGGGCTTGCCCGCGAACACCGGCGAAGCCGGTGCCATGCACTGCGTCGAATGCTTCGCGGGCAAGCCCGCTGCCACAGGGACATGAATGTTGTTAGAGAAGGACTGAACCGTGAGCACTTTCCAACGTTTTCCAACCCTGCCGCCGGCGACCGATGTGGCGCAGCTCAAAGCCCGCATCATTGCCTTGTTGCCCACCATTGGCACGGGCGCCGCAGAACGCGAGCGCGAACGCCAGCTGCCCCATGACGCCATCGCCCAACTCGCGGCAGCCGGGCTCTACACCGTACGTATCCCGACCCAGTACGGTGGCCCCGGCGGTACCGTGAGCGATGTGATCGAACTGCTGCTGCAGATCGCCTCGGTCGACTCCAACGTCGCCCAGGCCCTGCGGCCGGGCTTTGCCTTTGTCGAAGGCCTGCTGGCCGCCCGGGGCGAGGGTGCCGAGCAGGAGCGCGAGCGCTGGTTTGCCCGATACCTGCAAGGCGCCGTGATCGGCAATGCCGGCTGGGAACTGGGCGGCGCCAATGGCTCCATTGCTGCACGCCTGGTCCGCGAGGGCGATCACTGGCGCGCCAACGGCAGCAAGTTCTACAGCACCGGCGCATTGTTCGCCGACTATGTCAGTGCGGTGGCGCTGGATGAGGACGAACAACCGGTGTCGTTCATCCTGCCGCGTGACCGCGAGGGCCTGGAGCTGGTCGATGATTTCGATGCCATGGGCCAGCGCCTGACCGCCAGCGGTACCACGCATTTGCGCAATGTGCGGGTCGAGGCCAGCGAGATTCGCACGCGCACCGTCGAGGAGGGCAAGCGCACCGTCGTCACGCCATTTCTGCAGTTGTTTCTCGGCACTGTGCTGGCCGGCATCGCCCGCAACGCGCTGGATGACGCCACACGCTTCGCCCGCGAGCATGCCCGGCCAATCAAGCACAGCACGGCCAACCGTTCGGTGGATGACCCCTACGTAGAATTGTCGGTCGGCGACATTGCCGCCCGCGCCTATGGCGCCGAGGCGCTGGTACTCAAGGCCGCAGGGACGATCGACAGGGCCTGGGCCGCGCAGCTGGACGAAGCGGCCGTGGAGCAGGCCGCCATCGAGGTGGCGCAAACCCAGTACCTGGTCGCCGAGCTGGCGCTCAAGGCGGCGGAAACCCTGTTCGATGTCGGGGGGGCCTCGACCACCGGCCGCCAGCACAACCTTGACCGCCACTGGCGCAACGCACGCACCGTGGCCAACCACAACCCGCGCCAGTGGAAGGCGGCGGTGGTCGGTGCCTGGCAGCTCAAAGGTACCCGACCACCTGTGTCGGGGCTGTTTTGACCGCCCAGCCGGCCTTGCTGGCCGGCCATCTGCAAAGCCCCAAGGTGCCGGTGATCATCGGCGCAGCGCTGTTCATGGAGCTGCTCGACAGCACAGCGGTGATGACAGCCTTGCCGCAGATGGCCGCCGACTTCGGTGAACCCGGGCTACGCATGAACCTGGTGGTTTCGCTGTACATGCTCGCCCTGGCCCTGTGCGTGCCGGTCAGCGGCTGGGCTGCCGAACGCTTTCGCCCACGCCAGGTGATGTTGCTGGCGATGGGCTTGTTCACCGCCGCCTCGCTGGCCTGCGCCCTGGCCGAGACGCTCTGGCAGCTGTGCCTGGGGCGCATGCTGCAGGGGGCGGCGGGGGCGTTGATGACGCCGGTGGGGCAGGTGATCATCCTGCGCTGGTCTAGCCGCGAACAGTTGCTGCAGGCCATGTCCTGGCTGGCCTTGCCGGCCTTGGTGGGGCCCTTGATCGGGCCACTGCTCGGCGGGTTGCTGGTGACGGTGCTGTCGTGGCACTGGATCTTCCTGGTCAACCTGCCGATCTGCCTGGTCGGCTGCTGGCTGGTCCTGCGCCACGTGCCGGACTACCCGGCACGGCCGGTGCCAGCGCTGGACGGGCGCGGCCTGCTGCTCAGTGGTGGCGCCTTGGCCATGCTGGTGTTCGGCCTGGAGTCGCTAGGGCTGGGGCAATTGCCATGGGCCTGGGCACTGGTGCTGGTTGGGGGTGGCGTCGCCTGTGCCTTGGGTTATCTGCTGCACGCCCGGCGGCACCCCAATCCTCTGGTCGATCTGTCGCTGTTGCGCCTGCGCAGTTTTGGCGTTGCCCAGGCCGGTGGCGGGCTGTTTCGCCTCGGCTCGGCGGCGCAGCCATTCCTGATCGTGCTGTTGTTGCAGAACTGCCTGGGCATGAGCCCGCTTGCCGCCGGATGGCTGGTGGTCAGCGGTGGGGTGGGGGCGCTGTTGATGAAGCTGCTGGCTGTGCCGTTGGTGCGGCGCTACGGCTATCGACAGGTACTCAGTTGCAACGCCGTGCTCAGCGCTGCGGGAATTGCCCTGTGTGCCAGCTTCGATCGCGACACCGCGGTGTGGTTGATGGCGGTGGTGTTGTTCGCGGCGGGACTGGTGCGCTCGCTGCAATTCTCGACCTTGGGGGCTGCCAGCTATCAGGATGTACCAGGTGAGCGCTCGGCGGCGGCCAGTTCGTTGTCGGCCATGTCGGTGCAGTTGACCATGGCGATGTCAGTGAGCCTGGCCGGGGTGATGCTGGGGCTGTTGGCCGGGCTGGACGGGCGCAGTGAAACGTCGGTGGCCGACATTGCCAAGGTGATGCTGCTTTGCGCCGGGGTGTGCGGGGCGTCCGGGTTAGTGTTCCGGCGATTGGCGGGCTGATGGTTGTGGTGCCTGCTCCGGCCTCTTCGCGGGCACGCCCGCTCCCATAGCAATTGCACAAGTCTCGGCGCTGTGGTGATCCTGTGGGAGCGGGCGTGCCCGCGAAGAGGCCAGTACAGGAATACTCAGATGGATAACCGCACCACCCGGTTATCCAGCACCTGTGGCTGCTGTGCCCGACGTTTGTTCACCACCAGTTCGCCAATGGCAATCAACCGCGTGCGCGTGACATTGCGCGACAACCCGAGCAACTGCGCGGTATGCACCTGGTTGTAATGGCAGAAGTGGTAGGCCGAACGCAGCAGGGCATTCTCGACCTTCTCGTACAAATCGCCAGGCTGTTCCTCATACAACCGGCTGAACGCCTGCAGCAGCAGATCGTCCACGCCAGGGTTGACCGGTTCTCCTTCCTGGCGTTCCAGGCGCAGGTTGGACAGCCGCAAGTCCTGCGCCTGCACCACGCCGTCGCCGCAGGTCAGCAGGCTGTGGTGGATGACGTTCTCCAGCTCGCGGATATTGCCTGGCCAGCTGTACTCGACCAGCTTGGCCTGGGCTTTGGGGCTCAGCTCCACCGGCCCGTAGCCCAGCCGCTCGCTGTAGCTTCTGATGAAGTGCCGGGCCAGTGGCAGGATGTCCCCCGGCCGGTCGCGCAGCGGGTGCAACTGCAGGGTCACCACGTTCAGCCGGTAGTACAGGTCTTCGCGGAAATGCCCGGCGTTGATCGCCTTCTCCAGTTGCACGTTGGTCGCCGCCAGCACCCGCACATTGATCGGGATACTCTTGCGCGAGCCCAGGCGCACCACTTCACGCTCTTGCAACACGCGCAGCAGCTTGACCTGGATCGGCAACGGCAGGTCACCGATCTCGTCGAGGAACAGCGTGCCGCCGTTGGCCTCTTCGAACCAGCCGGCCTTGGCTGCCAGGGCACCGGTAAAGGCACCTTTTTCATGGCCGAACAGCTCGGCTTCGACCAGCGACTCGGAGAATGCGCCGCAGTTCACCGCGATGAACGGGCCGTTGCGCCGGCCGCTGAGGTTGTGGATATGCCGTGCGACCAGCTCCTTGCCCGTGCCGGTTTCGCCAATGATCAGGACGCTGGCCTCGCTGGGGGCGACCTGTTGCAGGTGGGCGAGCAGCGCCTGCGACCTGGGGTCTTCGAAGACCTGTGCGGTCGCCCTGATCGAGGTAGCCAGTGTCGGTGACGGGGGGAGGGTCAGCAGTTGCATGAGCGATCCTTAGGAATAGAAGGATGGAGCGGGGCGCTTGCCGCACAGGGCCCACTCGCCGAGCTCGTGGATGCGGTAATCCACCGGGTCGTGCAGGGTTTGCGTCCTCAGATTGCGCCAGTGGCGGTCGAAACGCAGCGAGGCGTGGGTGGCGCGTGCGCCGGTCACCTCGAACAGGCGGTTGCAGATGTCCAGGCCGTGGCGCGTGGCCGCGACTTTGGCAGTGCCGATTGCCAGTGCCAGGTCGCCGCGTTCCTCGGCGCTCAGCGCCTGCTCCTTGGCCCAGGCGCTATCGAGCTGGCGGGCGGCGCGGGCGATCAGCAGGCGCACGCTCTCAAGGCCCACCCAGAACTCGCCGTAGTGGTGCAGCACGTACGGGTCTTCGGCGCTGCGGGCTGCAGTGGAGCGGAACCACGGCCGGCTTTCCTTGAGGCTGTACTGGCGCGCCTCGTCGAAGGCGCCTTCGGCGATGCCGAGGAACAGGTTGGCAAAATGCAGCTGGGCGATCAGCGGACGCAGGGCGGCGAACGGCGTGCTCAACGGCCCGGGGTCGAGCAGCAGCTCGGCGTGTTCGACGCGTACCCGTTCGAAGGTGGCGCTGCCGCTGTCGGTCTGGCGCTGGCCGATGTTGCTCCAGTCGTTGTGCAGGGTGATGCCGGTGCGCCCGCTGGGGATCGCTGCGATGAGCAGCTTGCCCCCGGCGCGTTCGTCCACCGCCGAGGCGATCAGCATTTCCGAGTCGCTGGCGCCGGAGCAGAAGCTCTTCTTGCCGGAGAACTCGCACCAGCCGTCGAGGTGCCTGACCACGGTGCGGGTGTCCAGCGGGTTGAGGGCGTTGCCCCAGAACCAGTGCTTGCGTGCGGTCTGCTCGAACCAGGGTTGCCACTGCTCCGGGCGCGAGAACAGGCGCACGGTGGCCAGCATCAAGTGGTGAAAACCGAACACATGCGCAAGCGAGCTGTCGACCCGGGCGAACTCGCGCACCACCTCGAAGGTGTCATGCCAGCTCGCGCCCTGGCCGCCGAAGGACTGGGGAATGACCAGCGACAGTAACCCGCTGCTGCGCAGGGCATCGCGTTCGGCCTTCGGCGTGCCACCGCGTTCGTCGCGCTCCACTGCGGTCTGGGCGAACTGCAAGGCCAGGTCGCGCGCCACCGCCAGTGCCGGACGGGCCGCATTCAAAGGTGCATTCATGACGGCTCCTCAGGCGCTTTCACGCAGCGCGTGATGGGCCCCGAACAGCGGCACGGCGCGCTCGGCGGCCAGGCGTATGCGCGCCCCAAGGGCTTCGCTGGAAACCTTGTAGTCGGCTAGCTCGGCCTGGCTGGCATACACGCCGATCGGCAGGGTCAGGGCCTGCAGGAAGCTGAACAGCGGGCGCAGTTGGTGGTCGAGGACCAGCGCGTGGCGTTCGCTGCCCCCGGTCGCAGCAAGCAGCACGGGCGTGTCGACCAGGGCGTCCTGGCCGATCAGGTCGAACAGGTGCTTGAAGTGGCCGGGGAAGCTGCCGCGGTAGACCGGCGCGGCAACCACCAGCAGGTCGGCCTTTTCCACCAGACGCAGCTGTTGCTCCACGGTGTCGGGCAGTTCGCTGCGCCACAGGGCGGCACCCAGCGGCCGGGCGATGTCACCCAATTCGATCAGGTGTGGCTTGATGTGCAGGTGCTGGCTGAGTTCGGCGAGGATCGCCTCGGTCAGGGCCAAGGTGCGAGAGGGGCGGGTGGTACCGCCAGACAGGGCGACGACGTTCAGTGGGGTGCTCATGGGCAGGTCTCCGGTTCTGGTTGAGCGGGGGACTTTGCTTGAGCAATCGTCGTGCCGAGTTATCAATGCTTTATGGATCAACAGGTTGCGAAACTTTAGACGCTACCGCTGTTGCTTTGTGGGCGTTGTGTGTTGATCGGGTGTTGCGCTGCAGACAGTTGGCCGGGTGTTGGCGGCTGTACAGTTGGGACCGTTATAGCGAAATTGAGCGTGGTTAAAAAAGAATAAGAATTCATATTCTTATGCAATTGAGCGGCGCAGCAGCCATCGCGGATGGCGGGTGGCCGATTACTTGCCGTTGCGCCCATAGGCCTGGCTGATCCGGTCGATGACCATCGCCAGCGCGACGATGGCCAACCCGGCTTCGACGCCTTGGCCGACATTGAGCGTCTGGATGCCTGCCAACACATCCTCGCCAAGCCCCCGGGCACCGATCATCGAGGCCACCACCACCATCGACAAGGCCATCATCACCGACTGGTTGAGCCCGGCCATGATGCTCGGCAACGCCAGCGGCAGGGCAATGCGCCGCAGCCGCTGCCAGCGGCCGGCACCGAGGCCATGGGCGGCCTGCAGCAGTGAAGGGTCGATCTGGCTCAGGCCCAGCTCGGTCAGCCGCACCAGCGGTGGCAAGGCATAGATCAAGGTGGCGAACACCGCAGGTACCTTGCCCAGGCCAAACAGCATCAGCACTGGGATCAAATAGACGAAGGCCGGTAGCGTCTGCATCACGTCCAGCACCGGCAACAGCAGGCGCCGGGCCAATGGACGGGTGGCCAGCAAAATGCCCAGGGGCACGCCAACCAGTACGCACAGGCCGGTACTGACCAGCACCAATGCCAAGGTCTGCAGCAGTTTGTCCCACAGCCCGAGCATGCCGATGAACGCCAACAGTGCGACCAGCACTACGCTGCGCAGCAGGCTGCGGCTGGCATGCCAGGCGAGCAGGCCGACCAGCAACAGCAGCAGCCACCAGGGTATCAGGCGCAGCAGGTTCTCCAGGCCGACCAGCAGCTGCAGCAATTGGTCGGAGACACTGCGCAGGTGGTCGCCATAGTGCAGCACCAGCCAGTCGACCCAGCGGTTGATGGTGTCGGCGAAAGACAGTTGCAGGGCTTCGGGAAAGCCAGCACTCACAGGCTCGCCTCGACCTTGGTGGCCACCTCAGCGGGCAGCCAGGCCTTCCACACCTGCGGGTTGGCGCGCAGGAACGCCTTGGCGGCATCGGCTGCTGGCTGGCGCTTTTCGTTCATCTCGGCCAGGGCCTTGTTGAGGACGTCGATGGGCAGGTCGACCTTCTCGAAGACCGTTACCAAGTCCGGGTAGCCATCGCGAAAGGCCTTGGACACACCGATCGACAGCTTCGCCGGCAACGACTGGCTGCCTTTCGGGTTCGGGTTTTTCGCATCGGTCAGGGTGGCCCAGGCGCTCGCATCGAACGGCGGTTCCTGCAGGCGCATCAGGTCGTAGCGCCCAATCAGCGCGGTGGGGCTCCAGTAATAGAACAGTACCGGCTGGCCGCGGCGGATGGCCGAGCTGATTTCGGCGTCCAGCGCTGCGCCGGAGCCACTGCGGAAGTTGTTGTAAAGGCCATCCAGGCCATAGGCCTTGAGCTTCTGACTGTTGACGGTCTCGGACGTCCAGCCACTGGGGCTGTTGAGGAAACGGCCTTTGTCTGGCAGCTCGGGGTCGCGGAACACCTGCGGGTAGCGCTTGAGGTCGTCGACGCTGCGCAGGTCCGGGGCCAGAGGCTTGAGGTTGCGGGCCGGGTCACCCTTGATCACGTAGGCCGGTACCCACCAGCCTTCCTCGGCATTTTTCACCGTGTCGCCCAGGGCGAACACCTGGCCGGCCTGTTCGGCCTTGACCCAGGCGGGGCTGCGCCCGGCCCATTCCTCGGCGATCACCTGCAGGTCGTTGCGCGCCAGTGCCACCTCCATGCTCACCGAGCTGCCGGGGAGGGTGTCGGTGGGGTAGCCGTAGCCGTGCTCGACGATGTGACGCAGGATTTCCGTGGTCAGGGCGCCGCTTTCCCAGCCGATGGCGCCGAAGTGGATGGGTTTGGCTTGCTCTGCCGATGCGGCGCTGTCGGTGCTGGCCAGGCCGATGGTGAGTAGCAGGCCGGCCAACAGCGCAGGGATTGTCTTCATGAGGGCCTCTTGGTTTGCCGCGCCTTGGGTTTGGGGCAAGTGTAGACGAGGGGGGCGGGCACCCAGGAGGGAGGTTTGCGTGATGGGGCTGCAAGCGCCTCGCACCGACATTCCGGTAACGCCTGACGCACGGCCACGTAGCGCAGCGGTTGGTGACGAGCGGTGGGATGACGGGAGTGGGCACCGCTGCGCGCCCCCGCGCAGCGGCCTGCTAGCCCTTTAGACGCGGAACTGGTCCATCAGCGCCTGCTGCTGGTTGGCCAGGCTGTTCAGCGACTGGCTGACCCGCGCCGACTCGTTGGCCTGGCCCGACAGCGATTCGGTGACATCGCGGATGGTCGCCACGTTGCTGTTGATCTCTTCGGCCACTGCGCTTTGTTCTTCGGCCGCCGAGGCGATCTGCAGGTTCATGTCGGTGATCACGCTGACGGCCTGGCCGATGCGCTGCAGTGCGCTGACCGCCTGGCCAACCTGCTCGACGCCACCTTGAGCCTGGCGGTGGCTCTGGTCCATGGTGCCCACCACATCACGGGTGCCGGTCTGCAGGGCCTCGATCACCTGGCGGGTTTCTTCCACCGACTCCTGGGTGCGCTGGGCCAGGTTGCGCACTTCATCGGCGACCACGGCAAAGCCGCGGCCAGCTTCACCGGCGCGGGCTGCTTCGATGGCGGCGTTGAGCGCCAGCAGGTTGGTCTGCTCGGCGATCGAGCGGATCACCTCCAGCACCGAACCGATTTTCTCGCTGTTCTGCGCCAGGCCTTCGACTTCGGCCATGGCTTCGCTCATGTTGGCGGCCAGGGCATCGATGCTGGTGGTGGTACGGTCGATCACCGCCAGCCCCTCGCGGGTGGCCTGGTCGGCCTCGCGGGCAGCCTGCGCGGCCTGGGCGGCGCTGCGAGCGACGTCCTGGGCGGTGGCGCTCATTTCATGGGACGCAGTGGCCACCTGGTCGACCTGGCGGTACTGCTGTTCCATGCCGGCGCTGGTTTCGCTGGCGATGGCCGACGACTGGTCGGCGGTGCCACGGGCGGCCTGCACCGAGCGCTTCACCTCGGCGATGGTCGGTTGCAGCTTGTCGAGGAAACGGTTGAACCAGCCGGCCAGTTCGCCGAGTTCGTCGCGCTTGTCGTAGGTCAGGCGGCGGGTCAGGTCGCCTTCACCGCTGGCGATGTCCTTGAGCATCGCGGCCACGCCGAGGATCGGCTTGGTCACGCCCCGGGCCATCAGCCAGACCAGCAGCAGGCCGGCGATCGCGGCGGCCAGGCCCAGGCCCAGTTCGAGCAAGGTACCGCTGGTGTTCAGGATGTCCAGTTCTTGCTTGAGTGCTTCGGCGGGGCCAGTCAGGGCACTTTCTGGCACATCCAGCAGCACGCCCCAGGGCTGAGCACCGGGGACCGGCTCGAAGGCGGCCAGCACTTTAAGGCGTGCCTGGTCGTGGACGATGTTCAGCTTGCCGGTGGCCAGCTTTCGCACCAGCTCGGCGCCCTGGCGCGGGTCGACCTGGTCGAAGCGCTGGGCCAGCTTGCTGGCGTCGGCGCTGTAGCCGGCCAGCAGGCCGACCGGGCTGAGGATACCGACCGTGGTGCGGCCCTCGTAGAGGCTGCGGCTGGCGTCCTGGCTCAAGGCCTGCAAGCTGTTGAGGTTGATGTCGATGGACAGGGTGGCGATGATCTTGCCGTTGACCGCCAGCGGGAAGACGATACTGGTCATCAGCACGCGCTGACCGTCGATGTCATAGAAGTACGGCTCTACCACGCAGACCTTGCCGGTGCTGCGCGGGCAGGTCCACCAGGTGTTGGCCGGTTGGCCGCTGGGGCCGATCTCGGTGTTGGCCATGTCGTGCTCGGGCAGGGCCATGGCGGTCAGCTGGCCGGCGCGTGGCTGCGACCAGTACAGGGCGAAGCGCCCGGTTTCGTTGCTGCCCAGCTCGGCTTTGCCGGCGAACAGGCTGTCCTTGTTGTCCAGTGCGTTGGGCTCGAACACCAGCGACAGGCCGAGCAGGTCGGGGTTGGCCTGCAGCGCGGCGCGCACTTGGCGGGTCATGTCTTCGCGCAGGTCGAACGCATCGAGGAAGCGTTTTTCCGCCTGTTCACGCAAGAACAATACCTGGCGAGAGAACCCCGCACCGTACTGGTAGGCGTCCATGAACTGGCGGCGAATGTTCAGAGCCTGAACCTCGCCTTGCGACTCGATACGCGACTGCGCGGCCTCGGTGAGCATATGCATGCTGCTGGCCTTGACCAGGTCCGAGCTGTGGTCCATGCGGTACAGCGAAAGGCCGACGAGCAGGGTGACGATGCTGGCGAGGCAGAGACCGGCGAGCAGGGTGATCTTCCACTGAATGGAAAGTTGTCGCAAAGGCATGGGGAGTCCCTTTTTCTGGCAGTAAGGGTTTGGCGGTGAGGCTCAGAGGTGTTTGGCTTGAGGTTTTCGGCGCCTGTGAGCCTCCCCCTGTATCGGCCGTGGCGCTTTTTTCTTTATTCAAACATTCAATTTAAAATGGCAGCGAAATACGCCGCCCTATGGCGTTTTTGACATCCAACTCCCAGTCCTTCAGAGTGCGCGCTTTTTGTCTGACGCTATGAGGAACCCCAAACCATGAACGCAGTGATCGCCGCCGTCGGCATCATGCTCATACTCAGCCTGTCCCGCGTGCATGTGGTCATCGCCCTGATCATCGGCGCCCTGGCCGGTGGCCTGGTCGGTGGGCTAGGCATCGAAGGCACGCTCAAGGCCTTCAACGGTGGCCTCGGCGGCGGCGCCACGGTGGCGCTGTCCTACGCGTTGCTCGGCGCCTTCGCCGTGGCTATTGCCAAGTCTGGCCTGGCACATGCCCTGGCCGACCGCGCGCTGAACATGATCGACCGCCAGGGCCATGCCAATGGCGGCAAGGTCAAATGGCTGCTGATCGGCCTGATGCTGGTGGTGGCGGTGTCGTCGCAGAACATCCTGCCCATCCACATCGCTTTCATCCCGCTGCTGGTGCCGCCACTGCTGTATGTGCTGACGCGCCTGCGCATCGACCGTCGGCTGATCGCCTGTGTCATCACCTTTGGCCTGATCACGCCGTACATGTTCCTGCCGGTGGGCTTCGGCAACATCTTCCTCAACGAGATCCTGCTGGCCAACGTCGCCAGGGCTGGGGTCGATGTCAGCGGGGTCAACGTCACCCATGCCATGGCCATCCCGGCCGCAGGCATGTTGGCCGGCTTGCTGCTGGCGGTGTTCATCAGCTACCGCAAGAAGCGCGACTACGACCTGGCGCGCATCGAGCAGGTCGAGCAGGTCAGCGTGCAGTACAACCCGCTCACCCTGCTGGTGGCGGGGCTGGCGATCGCTGCGGCATTCGTCGTGCAACTGTGGCTGGACTCGATGATCATCGGCGCCATGGTGGGCTTCCTGATCTTTTCGCTGTCGGGGATCGTGCGCTGGAAGGACACCGACGACCTGTTTACCGAGGGCATGAAGATGATGGCCATGATCGGTTTCATCATGATCGCCGCGTCCGGGTTTGCCGATGTGATGAAGGCCACCGGCGAGGTCAAAAGCCTGGTCGAGGCCGCAGCGCAGTGGGTCGACCACAGTAAGGGCATTGGCGCCTTGCTGATGTTGCTGGTGGGGTTGCTGGTGACCATGGGCATCGGCTCGTCGTTCTCGACGGTGCCGATCCTGGCTGCGATCTTTGTGCCGCTGTGCGTGCAGCTGGGCTTCGATCCATTGGCCACGGTATGCATCGTCGGCACCGCAGGTGCCCTGGGCGATGCCGGCTCGCCAGCGTCGGATTCGACCCTTGGCCCGACCTCCGGGCTGAATGTGGATGGCCAGCACCATCACATCTGGGACACGGTGGTCCCCACCTTCCTTCACTACAACCTGCCGCTGCTGGCGTTCGGCTGGCTGGCGGCGATGACGCTGTAAGGCGTCAGCCCTTGTCGGGTGGTGGGGAAATGCTGTTGAGGACGGTGCTGCCGTCCTTGCTGCGGGTCAGGTAGACCGGCAACACCTTGGGCAGGTTGTCCACCAGCCGCTCGACCTCGCCGGTGTTGTAGATGCCGCTGATGCGGATGCGCCCGGTGCCTGGGTCGGCCAGCAGCAGCGGGGCGTCAAGGTAGCGGTTGATCACCGGCAGGGCCTGCTCCAGGCTCAGATTGTCGAGCACCAGCTTGCCGTTGCGCCAGGCCAGGCTGTTGTCGTAGTCGCTGTTCTCGGCCAGTTGCGGTTCGAAATCACCCGTGTGGTAGCTGGCCTGCATGCCAGGGCCAAGGCGGTAGCCGCCAGCACTGCCCGCGCTGCTGACCAGCACCGAACCCTGCACCAGCGTGACCTTGACCTGGTCCTGGTACTTCCAGACGTTGAACTGGGTACCGGTGACGCGGGCCTGGCCGCCACCGGCGCGGACGATGAACGGGTGGCTGCTGTCGTGCTGCACCTTGAAGAAAGCTTCGCCACGCTTGAGGGTGACCTGACGCTGGTCCTTGTAGTTGAGGTAGGTAAGTTCCGTGTGGAGATTGAGCTCGACCATGCTGCCGTCGCTCAACTGCACGGTCTTCATCTGGTTGCCCGCTTCGAAGTGCTGGTAGTGGTTGGGCAACCAGCCTTGCTCCCAACCCACCCAGCCGGCCAGCGGCAATACCAGCAGGGCCAGCGCTGCTGCCGAGGCCAGTGGCCGCCAGTTGCGTGACCGTGGCAGGTGCTGCGCGGGCAGGTTGAAATCGATGACCGTGGCGGTGCGCGGCAACAGGTCGGCGGTTTGCCAGATTTCCAGCATCGCCTGGTATTCCTCGGCATGACGCGGGTCGGCCGCCAGCCAGCGGGAGAAGGCCTCACGTTCGACCAGGGTGCAATCGTCGGCGTGCAGGCGCATGCACCAGTGCGCAGCGGCATCGGTGATCGGATCGTCTGGGCTGGGATTGAGGCGGTCTTGGTTCATCATGGCTCCGGGTTTTGCGCATTCTACCCCTGCACAGGGGTTCCGGAGAACCGAGGTAATGGCGAATGACTATCAGTTATGTGTGTTTTTCGTCGGTTGAGCAAGGGATTTCCGGCGTTTGAGAACGCTTCGCGGCAAACGGCTTGCGTGCCCGCTGCATCGTCGTCGACAACGGCTGTTTCATGAATATTTGCATAGCAGCCTAATCAAAGCTTTGACATTCACTGCCTAGGCAGTAATATTTTTAAACAATTCCCCGAGCAGACCCCGATGCCTCATTTCACCCCGGAAAACTTCCAGACCTGCGCCATCGGCATGCTGCTGGGCCGGGCGGCGATCCTCAAGGACCGCATTCTCGACTGGCACCTCGAATCGGAAGGCGTCACCGCCGCACAGTTCAAGGTGTTGATCATTGTCACCCAGTACGAGGTGGATACCCCGGCCGAACTGTGCCGCTACCTCGGCCTGGACAGCGGTTCGATGACCCGCATGCTCGACCGCCTCGAGCAGAAGGGCCTGATCTTGCGCAACCGCTGTCCTGATGACCGGCGCCAGGTGCGCCTGGGGCTGACCGCCGATGGCCAGCGCCTGGCCGACCGCCTGCCGGAGATCGGCGCGGCGGCGATGAACGAACTGGTCGGCGTGTTGCAGCCGGACGAACTGAAGTCTCTCGAAGGTCTGCTGGCCAAGGTGCTGTTAGGTGCCGGCGACCCTCTGACGATCCGCCGCTTCGGCGATCGTTGATCCCTGTTACGCATTTTCCAAGGTATTGTCATGGCCACTCCCACAGACACCACAACTCCCTCCGCCGACGCGCCAGCGTCGGGCAAGCGCAAGGCCTGGCTGCTTGGCCTGCTGTTGCTGGTACTGCTCGCCGGCGCCGGCACCTGGGCTTGGTACAGCCTGATCGGGCGCTGGCACGAAAGCACTGATGACGCCTACGTCAACGGCAACGTGGTGGAGATCACGCCGCTGGTGACCGGCACTGTCACCAGCATCGGCGCCGATGACGGCGACCTGGTGCATGCCGGCCAGGTGCTGTTGCAGTTCGACCCGTCCGACAGCGAAGTGGCCCTGCAGTCCGCCGAAGCCAAGCTGGCGCGCAGCGTGCGCCAGGTGCGCGGGCTGTACAGCAACGTCGACTCGCTCAAGGCTCAGCTGGAAACCCGCCAGGCCGAGCTGCAGAAGGCGCAGCAGAACTACAACCGACGCAAGGTGCTGGCCGACAGCGGCGCGATTGCCGCGGAAGAGATTTCCCATGCCCGGGACGATCTGACCGTAGCCCAGGCCGCCGTCAACAGCGCACGCCAGCAGCTCAACACCAGCACCGCGCTGGTCGACGACACCGTGGTGTCCTCGCACCCTGAGGTGATGGCGGCCGCGGCCGATCTGCGCCAGGCCTACCTCGACCACGCGCGCACCACCTTGGTGGCGCCGGTGACCGGCTATGTTGCCAAGCGTACCGTGCAGCTTGGCCAGCGCCTGCAGCCCGGCACCGCGACCATGGCGGTGATCCCGCTGAACGAGGTGTGGATCGACGCCAACTTCAAGGAAACCCAGCTGCGCGACATGCGCATCGGCCAGCCGGTGGAAGTCAGCGCCGACCTGTACGGCAGCGAAGTCAAGTACAGCGGCACGGTCGACAGCCTCGGCGCGGGTACCGGCAGCGCCTTCGCCCTGCTGCCGGCGCAGAACGCCACCGGCAACTGGATCAAGATTGTCCAGCGGGTGCCGGTACGTATTCACCTCAGCCCCGACCAGCTCAAGGACCACCCGCTGCGCATCGGCCTGTCCACCGTGGTCGAGGTCGACCTGCACGACCAGAGCGGCCCGACCCTGGCCCAGCAGCCACCGCAGCAGGCCAGCTACACCACCCAGGTGTATGACCGCCAGCTGGTCGAGGCCGATGACCTGATCGCCCGGCTGATCCACGAGAACAGCGCCACCGGCAAGACGGCCCAGCGATGAGCAACAACGCCCCGGCGCAGTTCACCCCGCCGAGCCTGCTACTGACCACCATCGGCCTGTCGCTGGCGACCTTCATGCAGGTGCTCGACACCACCATCGCCAACGTGGCGCTGCCGACCATTTCCGGCAACCTGGGGGTGAGCTACGAGCAGGGCACCTGGGTGATCACTTCGTTTGCGGTGAGCAACGCCATTGCCTTGCCGCTGACTGGCTGGCTGAGCCGGCGCTTTGGTGAGGTGAAGCTGTTCATCTGGGCCACGCTGCTGTTCGTGTTGGCGTCGTTCCTCTGTGGCATCGCGCAGTCGATGCCGGAACTGGTGGGCTTTCGTGTCTTGCAGGGTGTGGTGGCCGGGCCGTTGTACCCGATGACCCAGACCTTGCTGATTGCCGTTTACCCGCCGGCGAAACGGGGCATGGCGTTGGCGTTACTGGCGATGGTCACGGTGGTGGCGCCGATTGCCGGGCCGATACTGGGTGGCTGGATCACCGACAGTTACAGCTGGCCGTGGATCTTCTTCATCAACGTGCCGATCGGCTTGTTCGCCGCTGCCGTGGTGCGCCAGCAGATGCGCACGCGGCCGGTGGTCACCAGCCACCAGCCGATGGACCACATCGGCCTGCTGACGCTGATCGTCGGCGTCGGTGCGTTGCAGGTGGTGCTGGACAAGGGCAATGACCTGGACTGGTTCGAGTCGTCGTTCATCATCGTCGGCACACTGATTTCGGTGGTGTTCCTGGCGATCTTCATCATCTGGGAGCTCACCGACCGCCACCCGGTGGTCAACCTGCGGCTGTTCGTGCATCGCAATTTCCGGGTCGGCACCATCGTGCTGGTTGGTGGTTATGCGGGGTTCTTCGGCATCAACCTGATCCTGCCGCAGTGGTTGCAGACGCAGATGGGCTATACCGCCACCTGGGCGGGGCTGGCGGTGGCGCCGATCGGTTTGCTGCCGGTGATCATGTCGCCGTTCGTGGGCAAGTACGCGCACCGCTTCGACCTGCGGGTGCTGGCGGGGCTGGCGTTCCTGGCGATCGGCACCAGTTGCTTCATGCGTGCCGGGTTCACCAGCGAGGTGGACTTCCAGCACATCGCCCTGGTGCAGTTGTTCATGGGGATTGGTGTGGCGCTGTTCTTCATGCCGACATTGAGCATTCTGCTGTCGGACCTGCCGCCGCATCAGATTGCCGATGGCTCGGGGCTGGCGACCTTCCTGCGCACGTTGGGGGGGAGCTTTGCGGCTTCGTTGACGACGTGGATCTGGATTCGTCGGGCGGATCAGCATCATGCGTACCTGAGTGAGCATATCAGCCAGTTCGATCCGGCGACGCGGCATACACTGGAGCAGATGGGCGGGGCGAGTGCGCAGCACTATGCGCAGTTGGAGCAGATCGTCAATGCGCAGGCGTACATGATGTCGACGGTGGATTACTTCACTTTGATGACCTGGGTGTTTGCCGGGTTGATCCTGCTGGTGTGGTTGGCCAAGCCACCGTTTACGGCGAAGGCGGGGCCGGCTTCGGCGGGCCATTGAGGCAGTAACGCTGCTGTTGCTGTTGCTGTTGCTGTTGCTGTTGCTGTTGCTGTTGCTGTTGCTGTTGCTGTTGCTGTTGCTCTTGCTCTTGCTCTTGCTCTTGCTCTTGCTCTTGCTCTTGCTCTGCTTTTGCTTTGGCTTCTAAGCGCGCGATAGTTCAGGCGACGCAAATTGCGACTTCAGGAGGCCGAACGGAGGTCTTGCGGAGGGAGGTGACGGGCATGGATGCCCGTCAAGCGCTGGGCCCCAGGATGGGGCCTGCAGCGCGGTCCTCCCGGGAGCAAGGCCGGAGTGAGGGGACCCCGGAGCGTAGCGCAGGGGCCGGATGATGGGAGCGGGCGGCTTTGGTTACTTTGGCCAAGACCAAAGTAACCCGCCGTAAGGGCGGAAAGGTGACTGTGCGCCACCATCGCAAATGAATGCGCACCTGATCTGAAAGCCAAAAGCCAAAAGCCAAAAGCCAAAAGCAAAAAACCAAAAGCCAAAAGCCAAAGCTCGACTGCGACGGTTTTGAATATTCCGAATCCATTCATTTGCGATGGCGACGCACAGTCACCTTTCCGCCCTTACGGCGGGTCACTTTTTGTCAAACGCGACAAAAAGTAACCAAAAAACGCTGGCTCCTATCATCCGGCCCCTGCGCTGCGCTCCGGGGTTCCCTCGCTCCGGCC
>NZ_BCBG01000059.1:0-23763 GCF_001320485.1 Pseudomonas sp. NBRC 111130 | reverse complement strand
CGCCCGCGAATGGCCATATAGGAGAGCACCTGACTTGCTAAAACGTTCCCTCGGCACCCTGGCCCTGTTCTCCTTCCTGGCCGGCTGCGCCAGCCACGACATCGACCCCCGCGGTTACAACGAAACCGGCACCGCGTCCTATTACGGCTCGCGCCACCACGGCAAACGCACTGCCAGCGGCGAACCGTTCAACCAGCACGGCCTCACCGCCGCCCACCGCAGCCTGCCATTCGGCAGCCGTGTGCTGGTCACCAACCTGGCCAACGATCGCAGCGTGGTGGTCCGCATCAACGACCGCGGCCCGCATACCCGAGGCCGACTGATCGACCTGTCACGTGCTGCAGCAGAAAAAATCGGCATGCTCCGTAGCGGAACGGCGCGCGTCCGGGTACAAGGTCTGAGCGATTGACCTGCCACCTGCCCTGACTGGAGCCCCATCATTTTCGACCTGGCCACCCTCCCCACCTTCAGCCTGCTGCAAATGGGCGCTGCCCTGCTGCTGCTGATCGCCGGTGCCGAACTGCTGGTGCGTGCGGCGCTGCGCCTGGCCGAACGCCTGCGCGTGCGCCCCTTGATCATCGGCCTTAGCCTGGTGGCCTTCGGCAGTACCGCACCGCAGTTGACCGTGAGCCTGCAAGCCGCCTATGAAGGTGCGCCCGACGTGGCCGTGGGCAGCGTGATCGGCAGCAACATCTTCAACGTACTGGTCATCCTCGGCCTGGCCGCGCTGATCATTCCACTGCGGGTATCGCGCCAGCTGGTGCGCCTGGACATCCCGCTGATGATTGCCGCCAGCGCCCTGGTCTATGCGCTCTGTGGCAATGGCCACCTGGGCCGGGCCGAAGGGTTGCTGTTGCTGCTCGCCCTGGCGGGCTACCTGGCCATGCTCTGGCACCAATCGCGCCATTATGCTCGCACCTATCCGGCCCAGGATGCCAGCGCAGCGCGCGCTGGGCGCTTCTGGTCCGGGGCGCTGCTACAGGTGCTGTTCGGCCTTGGCCTGTTGAGCCTGGCCGGACACCTGCTGCTGGAGGCGGCCATTGAAGTGGCCACCGATCTCGGACTGTCCGAGCGGGTCATCGGCCTGACGGTGGTCGCCGTGTGTACATCCCTGCCCGAGCTTGCCGCCGCGCTGATTGCCGCCATTCGCGGCGAGCGGGAGATTGCCGTCGGCACGGTGATCGGCAGTAATCTGTTGAACTTGCTGGGTGTGCTCGGCCTGACCGCACTGATAACACCCGAGCCGCTGACCATCTCGCCCAATGCGCTGGCATTCGACCTGCCGGTGATGCTGGGTGTCGCGGCCCTGAGCCTGCCGGTGTTCTATTCGGGCTACCGGATCACCCGCAGCGAGGGGCTGGTATTCCTCTGCCTGTACCTGGTCTATGGCCTGCATGTGGCAGCCTTCACCATGGGCATGCCACTGGCCGGGCGGCTGGAGCGGTTGATGCTGTTCTATGTGCTGCCGGTGCTGGGCACGGTGTTGCTGTACACCACCGCCCGAGCCTGGCGCAGGCAGCACTGACAGGCCAGGCCTGCTTTGACTATCTTCCCTGCCGAGCCTTCTTCAACTTGAAGGCCACCCACAGCACTGCAATCCACGCAGGGATCAGCATCACCGAGATGCGGATCGGCGGGGTCAGGTACATCACCACCAGAATCAGCACGATGAACGCCAGGCACAGGTAGTTGGTCAGCGGGTGCCCCCAGCTCTGGTAGAACGGGTTGACCCCGGCCGCCAACTTGGCCTTGCGGAACTTCAGGTGGGTGATGCTGATGCTGGCCCAGTTGATCACCAGCGCCGACACCGCCAACGCCATCAGCAGGCCGAACGCCTCGCCAGGCATCAGGTAGTTGATCAGCACGCACATGCCGGTCGCAAAGGCTGAAACAGCCAATGCCGTCAGGGGCACGCCGCTGCGGCTGACCTTGAGCAACTGGCGCGGCGCATCACCTTGGCTGGCCAGGCCGAACAGCATGCGACTGTTGGCGTACACACAGCTGTTGTACACCGACAACGCAGCGGTCAACACCACGATGTTGAGGATGGTCGCCACCAGGTCGCTGTCCAGTTCGTGGAAGATCATCACGAACGGGCTGCCGCCTTGCACCACCTTCTGCCAAGGGTACAGCGACAGCAGCACGGCCAGGGCACCGATGTAGAAGATCAGGATGCGGTAGACCACCTGATTGGTTGCCTTGGGGATGCTCTGGCGCGGGTTGTCGGCCTCGGCGGCGGTAATGCCGACCAGCTCCAGGCCACCGAAGGAGAACATGATCACCGCCAGCGCCATCACCAGCCCGGTCACACCATTGGGGAAGAACCCGCCGTACTGCCACAGGTTGGCCACGCTGGCATCCGGGCCGCCGTGGCCGCTGGCGAGCATCCAGGCGCCGAAACCGATCATGCTGACGATCGCTACCACCTTGACCAAGGCGAACCAGAACTCCATTTCGCCATAGACCTTCACCTGGGTGAGGTTGATCAGGTTGATCACCACGAAGAAGATCGCCGCCGTGGCCCAGGTCGGGAACGCCGGCCACCAGTACTGCACATAGATACCCACGGCCGTGAGCTCGGCCATGCCGACCAGCACGTAAACCACCCAATAGTTCCAACCGGAAACGAACCCGGCGAACTCGCTCCAGTATTGGTGGGCGAAGTGGCTGAAGCTGCCGGCGACAGGCTCCTCGACCACCATCTCTCCCAATTGGCGCATGATGAGGAAAGCCATCAGGCCGGCGATGGCGTAGCCCAGCAAAACGGCGGGACCCGCCAGCTGGATGGTCTGGGCGATGCCCAGAAACAGCCCGGTACCGACGGCGCCACCCAGCGCAATCAGCTGGATATGGCGATTCTTCAGCCCGCGCTTCAGCGGCTCTGGCGTGCTCTGGTCTTGCATGAAGTGTCCTTTGGCTCAGTGAGGCAGTGTTGTTGCTGTTGTTTTGCAGTCAAGGATCTAGATCCATCCGCCCCACTGCAAGATGAAAATACCAATATTGGTGGTGATCGCCGCCATTAACGTGGTTATCACGATGATCGAGGCCGCCAGTTCATGGTTGCCGTTGGCGGCGCGAGCCATGACGTAGCTGGCCGCCGCCGTCGGGCTGCCGATGTAGAGGAACAGGATGCCCAGCTCGGCCCCCCGGAAGCCGCACAACCAGGCACCCAAGGTGCCGATCAGCGGCAGCAGGACCATCTTCACCAGGCTCGCATCGATGGCCAGCCTGCCGCTGTCGCGCAGGGCCGCCAATGACAGGGTGCCACCGATGCAGATCAGCGCCAGCGGCAGGGTCATCTGCGCCAGGTAGTCGCCAGACGTCAGCAGCCAGTTCGGCAGCGGCACCTGGCCGTAGGCCAAGGGCGTGGCCACCAGCACACTTATGATCAGCGGATTGCTCAGGATGCTCTTGCAGATGCTCCACGGGTCGGACTTGAGGTCCGGGCTGTACACCGCCAGCACCACCGCCGACAGGGAGTTGTACATGAGGATCACCAGCCCGGCGAGCACCGCCCCCAGGGAGATGCCGTAATCGCCATAGAGGCTCGCAGCCAGGGCCAGGCCGATCACGCCGTTGTTGCCGCGGAACGCACCCTGGGTGTAGATGCCACGGTCGGCCAGAGGGCTGCGCCAGATGGCCATGCCCCAGGCCACGGCAAAGCCGACCAGGGTGGCGACCACGAAGTAGAGGATGACCCTGGGCTGTACCGCGGTGGCCAGGTCGGCGTGGTAGATGCCCAGGAACAGCAACGCTGGCATGCAGACGTTGAACACCAGCTGCGAGGCGACGCGGTTGAAGTTGTCGTCGATCAGGTGGATACGTTTGAGCAGCACGCCCATGAACAGCATGGCGAAGACGGGGGCCGTGATGTTCAGCGTCTGGATAAGAAGGGCGAGCATGCGCAAGCGGTCCTGATGGGGTTGCCGTTAGGCGGCTAATGATACGCCAACGCGTCAGGAATTGCGGGGATCGAGCAGGACTTTAAACATGTTTCTGACTGCACCTGCCTCTTCGCGGGCACGCCCCACAGGGGATATGCGACCCTTGTGGGAGCGGGCATGCCCGCGAAGAAGCCAACGCCGGATCAGCGCCGAACGGGGCGCTTCTGCAATTTGCGCTGCAGGGTGCGACGGTGCATGCCCAGCGCCCGCGCAGTAGCGGAGATATTGCCCTCGTGCTCATTCAGCACGCGCTGGATGTGCTCCCACTGCAGGCGATCCACCGACATCGGGTTTTCCGGCACCAGCGAGTCCAGGTCGGCATGTTCCGACAGCAGTGCCGCCAGTACGTCGTCGGCGTCGGCCGGCTTGCACAGGTAGTTGCAGGCGCCGCGCTTGACCGCCTCGACGGCGGTGGCGATGCTCGAGTAACCGGTCAGGATCACCACGCGCATCTCCGGGTCCAGCTGCAGCAGCTTGGGCAGCAGCACCAGGCCCGAGTCGCCTTCCATCTTGAGGTCCAGCGTGGCGTAGTCCGGCAGGTCCTGCTGGGCCAGAAGCAGGCCTTCCTCGGCAGAGCTGGCAGTGCTCACACGGAAACCGCGGCGGCTCATGGCCCGGGCCATGACCCGGGTAAAGGTGGCGTCATCGTCCACCAGCAACAGGTGCGGCAGCTCTTCGCCTTCGACCTGGTTTTCTTCGCTCATCATTCATCTCCTCGCTTGCCATGGGGCAGGCGCAGTTCGGTCAGGGTGCCACCCTGTTCATGACTATAGAGTTTCACCGAACCGCCCGCACGGGTCACGCTGGCCTTGCTCAAGAACAGGCCCAGGCCGAAGCCTTTGCCTTTGGTGGTAATGAAGGGTTTGCCGATTGCTTCGGCGATGGCCGGCGGTACACCGGGGCCATGGTCGCGGATGCTGATCAGGATGTCCTGGGCGTCCCAGTCCAGGGTGACCTGCAGGTCATCGGGGCAGGCATCGGCGGCATTGTTCAACAGGTTCAGCAGCGCCTGGGTCAGGTCCGGTGGCGGCGTCAGGCGCGGTACCAGGCCGTCGCGCAGGCGCTGGAAGCGGTAGCTGGCCTCCGGGCGCATCAGGTGCCAGCGGTTCAACGCTTCGTCGAGCCAGGCGGTGACGTCCTGTTCGACCACCGCCAGACGGCGGTTGGCCTCGGCGGCGCGCACCAGTTGCTGCAGGGTTTCCTTGCACAGCTTGACCTGGTCCTGAAGGATCTGCAGGTCTTCCTGAAGCAGTGGGTCGGTGTGGTCCTGGCGCATTTCATTGAGCAGCACGCTCATGGTCGCCAAGGGTGTGCCCAGTTCGTGGGCCGCGCCGGCAGCCTGGGTGGCCACGGCCAGCAACTGTTCGTCACGCAGGCTTTCTTCGCGGCGCTCGGAGCGCAGTTGCTCCTGACGGCGCAGCTCTTCGGCCATGCGCGCGGCAAAGAAGGTGATCACGGCGGCGGCCAGGGCGATACTCAGCCACATGCCGTAGACCTGCATCTTGTCCCGCGCCATCGGCAGCCCCTCGAGCGGGTAGAACTGCACCAGCAGCAGGCTGTAGGCGGTCAGGGCGATGCCCGAGAGGATCAGCGAATACAGCCACGGCAAGGTCACCGCAGCGATGGCCAGCGGCACCAGGTAATAGGACACGAACGGGTTGGTCGAGCCACCCGAGTAGTACAGCAAGGCACTGTGGATCAGCAGGTCGCAGGCCAGCTGCAAGGCATATTCGGTCTCGGTGACCGGCAGCGACAGGCGCAGGCGCAGGGCGGTGAAGGCGCAGAGCAGCGACGACAGGGCCAGGGTAGCAGCCAGCGAAAGCCACGGCAGCGGCAGCAGGTCGGTCCAGTAGGCGACGCCCACGGAGCCTGCCTGGGCGGCCAGGACCAGAACGCGAATGACAGTCAGGCGCCAGAGGTTCTGGCGTGTTGCGGACAACGGTTGTGCGGCGGCGAGCATGCGCTCTCCCGATGTGTGCTCCAGTAAAATCGGCTGGAGTATACCGAAGCCGGGCGCCCCACTGCAGCGATGCGGCAAAGCGCCACACTTTGTCACATGTTCATGGTGGCACTTTTGAACCAGCTACACGGGTTCCGGTCTGATGGGCCATGCGTGGAAAGGATGACCTCAACCCACGCCTATATATTGCCAAGGAGTAACACATGCACATTCCACGTCGCGGCGCGGCCCTGATCCTGTCCTGTGGCCTGCTCGCCAGCCTGCCGGCCCTGGCGGCCCTGGCGGCCGACGAGCCGCGCTACAACCAGGTATCGCTGCGCGCCGAAGTCAGCAAGGAAGTGGCGCGCGACCTGATGGTCGTGACCCTCTACAGCGAAGCGCAGAATACCGACCCCGGCAAGCTCGCCAAGCAAATCACCGAAACCATGAACAAGGCCGTGCAGCAGGCGCGCCAGGTCAAGGACGTGAAAATCAGCCAGGGCAGCCGCAACAGCTACCCGGTGTATGACAGCAAGGGGCAGAAGATCACCGGCTGGCGTGAGCGCGCCGAGCTGCGCCTGGAAGGTGCCGATTTCCCGGCCCTGTCCCAGCTCACCGCCGACCTGCTGCAGGACCTGAAGATGGGCAGCATGGACTTCTCCATCGCCCCGGCCACGCGCAAGGCCAGCGAGGATGAACTGCTCAAGGATGCGGTCAATGCATTCAAGGCCCGCGCCCAGCTGGCCACCGAGGCACTGGGCGGCAAGGGCTATAAAGTGGTCAGCCTGAATCTGAACAGCTCCGGTTACCCGCGCCCTTACCTGCGTAGCGCGCCAATGGCGATGATGGCCAAAGGTGCGGACGAGGCGGCGCCTGCGCCGGATATCGAGGCGGGTACCAGTGAAGTCAGCATGAATGCCGATGGCCTGATCGAAGTGCAGATGCAGTAAGAGACTGGCAAGACCCTGTGGGAGCGGGCGTGCCCGCGAAGAAGCCACCGCGGTGGATGGCACGGGCCTCGCCCGTGTTCGCGGGCAAGCCCGCTCCCACAGTGATCGCGTCAAATCATGAATTTGGGAATTTTCCTACGCACTATATAAGTGCGTCCTACATACTTTACGCCCCTGAAACATCCAGCAAAAAGCCATCATTTCGTCCGCGCAAACGTTCAACTTCGCTGAAAGTTATACGAATGCGACATCCATGTACGCTCGTACTACTTTTCTGACGCCAACTATCCTTCTCCCTGTTGCATTGGGAATACCCCCTGCATAAGTATCCGCAGGTCGGCTCACGAGGCCACCTCAACCCCAAAAATGACAACAATGAGGCCACCATGCTCAAACACGCAGTCATTCCGTTCCTGCTAGGTGCAGGCTTGCTCGCCGGTGCTCCACTGGCCCAGGCCGCGTCCAGCCTGGTGTTCTGCTCCGAAGGCAGCCCGGCCGGCTTCGACCCGGGGCAATACACCACAGGAACCGACTTCGACGCCTCGGCCGAGACCGTGTTCAACCGCCTGTCCCAGTTCGAACGCGGCGGTACCGCGGTAATCCCGGGCCTGGCGACCAGTTGGGACGTGGCCGACGAGGGCAAGACTTATACCTTCCACCTGCGCGAAGGGGTGAAGTTCCACACCACCGACTACTTCAAGCCGACCCGCGAATTCAACGCCGACGACGTGCTGTTCACCTTCAACCGCATGCTCGACAAGAATCACCCGTTCCGTAAGGCCTACCCCACCGAGTTCCCTTACTTCACCGACATGGGCATGGACAAGAACATCGCCAAGGTGGAGAAGCTTGACGATCACACGGTGAAGTTCACCCTCAATGAAGTGGACGCCGCGTTCATCCAGAACCTGGCCATGAGCTTCGCCTCCATCCAGTCCGCCGAGTACGCCGGGCAATTGCTCAAGGACGGCAAGGCCGCCGACATCAACCAGAAGCCGATCGGCACCGGCCCGTTCGTGTTCAGCAAGTACCAGAAGGACGCGCAGATCCGCTTCAAGGGCAACAAGGACTACTGGAAGCCCGAAGATGTGAAGATCGACAACCTGATCTTCGCCATCTCCACCGACGCCTCCGTGCGCATGCAGAAGCTGAAGAAGAACGAGTGCCAGGTTACCCTGTTCCCGCGGCCGGCCGACATCGAGCCGCTGAAGGCGGACAAGAACCTGCAGATGCCCCAGCAGGCCGGCTTCAACCTCGGCTACATCGCCTACAACGTGATGGACAAGATCAAGGGCAGCAACGAGCCTAACCCGATGGCCCGGCTGCAAGTCCGCCAGGCACTGGACATGGCCGTGGACAAGAAGAAGATCATCGAATCGGTCTACCAGGGCGCGGGCCAGCTGGCAGTCAACGCCATGCCGCCCACCCAGTGGTCGTATGACACCAGCATCAAGGACGCACCGTACGACCCCGAGAAGGCCAAACAACTGCTCAAGGAAGCCGGCATCAAGGAAGGCACCGAGATCACCCTGTGGGCCATGCCCGTGCAGCGCCCCTACAACCCCAACGCCAAGCTGATGGCCGAGATGCTGCAGTCCGACTGGGCCAAGATCGGTATCAAAGCGAAGATCGTCAGCTACGAGTGGGGCGAGTACATCAAGCGCTCCAAAGGCGGCGAACAGGGCGCCATGCTGATCGGCTGGAGCGGTGACAACGGTGACCCGGACAACTGGCTCGGCACCCTGTACGGCTGCGACGCCGTCGACGGCAACAACTTCTCCAAGTGGTGCTACAAGCCCTACGACGACCTGATCAAGCAGGCCAAGGCCACGTCTGACCAGGCCAAGCGCACCGAGCTGTACCAGAAGGCCCAGCACATCCTCAAGGAACAGGTGCCGATCACTCCGATCGCCCACTCCACGGTCTACCAACCGATGAGCGCCAAGGTGAAGGACTTCAAGATCAGCCCGTTCGGGTTGAACAGTTTCTACGGCGTCAGCGTGGATAAATAGGGTAGCTCCCCGCACCCGCCCTCGACGGCGGGTGCGCCTCACCACCAAGCATTTCGTGCCCCCTCCGACGCTACCCGCGACGGAGTCGGGAAACTGTTGCCGTCATTCGTACCCCGAAGCGGCTTGAACAGCTGGAAAAGGAATCGCCATGCGCCACGTCACTCGCCTTTCGACCCTGCTCGCCCTTGGCCTGCTGAGCCAGGCCCCTGCCCTTCAGGCCAAGAACCTGGTGTTCTGCTCCGAAGGCAGCCCGGCCGGCTTCGACACCGCCCAGTACACCAGCGCCACCGACAACGACGCCGCCGAGCCGATCTACAATCGCCTGGTGGAGTTCGAACGTGGCGGCACCGCCGTGCACCCGGCACTGGCGACCCAGTGGGAAGTTTCCGAAGACGGCCTGCGCTACACCTTCCACTTGCGCCCCGGCGTGAAGTTCCATGCCAACAAGGCCTTCACGCCGAGCCGTGATTTCAATGCCGATGACGTGCTGTTCACCTTCAACCGCATGCTCGACAGGGACCAGCCGTTCCGTAAGGCCTACCCCACCGAATTCCCATATTTCGTCAGCATGGGACTGGACAAGAACATCACCCGGGTCGAGAAGACCGACCCCATGACCGTGGTGTTCACCCTGAACAAGGTCGATGCCGCGTTCATCCAGAACCTGGCGATGAGCTTCGCCTCGATACTCTCGGCCGAGTACGCCGAAACGTTGCTGGCCAGCGGGCGCCCCAGCGACATCAACCAGCAACCGATCGGCACCGGGCCGTTCGTGTTCCAGCGTTACCAGAAGGATTCGCAGATCCGCTTCAAGGGCAACCAGGAGTACTGGGCGCCTGATGAAGTGAAGATCGACAACCTGGTGTTCTCGATCAATACCGACCCATCGGTGCGCATCCAGAAGCTGCGCCGCAACGAATGCCAGGTCACCCTGCACCCGCGCCCGGCCGACCTGCCGGCGCTCAAGGCCGACGGCAAGCTGCAGGTCATGCAACAGCCCGGCTTCAACCTCGGCTATATAGCCTATAACACCCAGCACCCACCGTTCGACCGCCTCGAAGTGCGCCAGGCCATGGACATGGCGGTGAACAAGCAGGCCATCATCCAGGCGGTGTACCAGGACTCCGGCCAGTTGGCAGTCAACGCCATGCCGCCAACCCAGTGGTCCTACGACAACAGCCTCAAGGACGCGCCGTACGACCCGGAAAAAGCCAAGCGGTTACTGCAGCAGGCAGGGGTCAAGCCCGGCACCGAGATCACCCTGTGGGCCATGCCGGTACAGCGCCCTTACAACCCCAACGCCAAGCTGATGGCCGAGATGCTCCAGGCCGACTGGGACAAGCTCGGCTTCAAGGTGCGCATCGTCAGTTACGAATGGGGCGAATACCTCAAGCGCATGAAGAGTGGCGAACACGACATCGCCCTGATCGGCTGGACGGGCGACAACGGAGACCCGGACAACTGGCTCGGCACCCTCTACAACTGCGACGCCATCGGCAGCAACAACTATTCGCTGTGGTGCGACCCGCAATACGACCGCCTTGTCAAGCAGGCCAAGCAGGTGACCGACCGCGAGCAACGCACGGCGCTTTATCAGCAGGCCCAGCAGCGCCTCAAACAGCAGGTGCCGATCACCCCGGTAGCGCATTCCACGGTGAACCAGCCGTTGAGCATCAAGGTGGCCGATTTCAAGGTCAGCCCGTTCGGGCGCAATGACTTTTCCGGTGTGAGTGTTGATTAGGCGTTAACCAGGGCCGGCCTCTTCGCGGGCTCGCCCGCTCCCACAGGAGCTCCTTAGGTTCGGAATTAGCGCCGTACCTGTGGGAGCGGGCGTGCCCGCGAAGAGGCCGGCATAGCCAACACAAATCCCCCGATTTTGCCCGGCAACCCCGGGCAACCCTGGCAACACCGCAGCAAGCAACCCGGCCCACAAGGCCAGGTGATAACTAAAAGAACAGAAAGGGAGCTTTAACTTTGAGACTATTCACCTTGACCGCTTTGGCCTTATCCATCGGCACCTTTTCCGCCGTGACAGAGGCCGACACCCAGAGCCAGGACTACATCCCGTTCAGCCTGAAATCCAGCAGCGAACAGGACCAGGCCAACGGCTTCATCGACGGCCAGAGCCTGTCCGGCAGCACCCGCAACTGGTATGCCCACGAACGTGCCACCCGCGCACCGCTTTGGAAGTACTACAAGGGCGACGGCACCCGCCACGACACCCATAGCCGCGACAACTGGGTGCAGGGCACCATCCTCAACTACAGCTCGGGCTTCACCCAGGGCACTGTCGGCTTTGCCGTCGAGGCCGCCGGCTACAACGCAATCGCCCTGCAACAGGGCCGCGCCGCGATCGCCGGCCCGAACAACCGGACGCTCACCCACAGCGACGGCGACCCGGTCGGCCAGTGGAGCAAGATGGGCCTGGCCAACGTCAAGGCGCGTGTGTCCAATACCACCCTCACCGTCGGCCGCCAGTCAGTGGACACGCCGATGATCGCCTACATCGGCAACCGTGCGTTGCCGTCGAGCTTCCAGGGCGCATTCCTGCACAGCGCCGAATTCGACAACCTGTCGCTCGACCTGGGTACCTTCGACCGCGTTTCGCCACGCACCGAACAGAGCCTGAGCAAGTTCCGCAGCGAATATGGCGCCACCGGCGTCGAGACCGACCGCGCCAGCACCGCCGGGGTCAATTACCAGCCGTTCAAGAGCCTGACCACCAGCCTGTACGCCACCAAGGTCGACGATTTCTGGAACCAGTACTACTTCGGCGCCAGCCATGTACTCGGCGACAACGCCGTGCTCGCCCTGACCACCGGCCTGAACTACTACAAGACGGTGGACGAAGGCAGCAAGAAGATGGGAGAGATCGACAACGACACCTACAGCCTGTCGTTCGGCCTGACCCACCAGGCGCACACCCTCACCGCGTCGTGGCAGCAAGTCAACGGCAACGAGTATTTCGACTACCTGCACGAAACCAACGGCATCTACCTGGCCAACTCGCTGCTGTCGGACTTCAACGGCCCCAACGAGAAATCCCTGCAGATCTCCTACGTGCTGAACATGGCGCCGTACGGCGTACCGGGCCTCAAGTTCAACCTGTACAACGCCCGTGGCTGGGGCATCGACGGCACCCATTACCGGGGCACCGCCTATGACGTCAACGGCCTGGATGGCGAAACCCACTACGAGTGGGGCATCGGCACCAGCTATGCCGTGCAGAGCGGGCCGTTCAAGGACACCAGCATCCGCGCCACCTACACCGCCCACCGCGCCAGCAAGGCGCAGGCCGATGGCAGCCTCGACGAGTTCCGCTTGGTGACCACCATTCCATTCAACATTCTTTGACCGATGGCGCCATGGCCCGCTTCAACCCGGGCCGTGGCGGCTACGCTGGAATCATTGCAAGCAGGGAGTTTCCATGACATCGCTACCGCTCCGCGCTGCCCTGGCAGCGGTCATCCTGGGCGCCGCCGGCAACCTAGCGGCCAAGCCGCTGGTGGTGTGCACCGAAGCCAGCCCGGAAGGCTTCGACATCGTCCAGTACACCACGGCAGTCACCGCCGATGCCTCGGCCGAGACGGTGTTCAACCGTCTGGTCGACTTCAAGCCTGGCACCACCGACATTCAGCCGGCCCTGGCCGAACGCTGGGACATTTCAGCGGACGGGCTGACCTACACCTTCCACCTGCGTGAAGGGGTGAAGTTCCACAGCACCGACTACTTCAAGCCAACCCGCGAGTTCAACGCCGATGACGTGCTGTGGAGCCTTAATCGACAGCTCGACCCAAGCCATCCGTGGCACGACAAGACCAGCGTCGGCTACCCGTACTTCGAGAGCATGGCCTTCAAGGAATTGCTCAAGTCGGTGACCAAGACCGACGACCACACTGTGGTGATCACCCTGACCCGCCCGGAAGCCCCCTTCCTGCGCGACATGGCCATGGCCTTCACCTCGATCTATTCCGCCGAATACGGTGACCAGTTGCTCAAGGCCGGCAAGACCGGCGACCTCAATAGCAAGCCGATCGGCACCGGCCCATTCATTTTCCAGCGTTACAACAAGGACGCCCAGGTCCGCTACAAGCCCAACCCGGACTATTTCCGCGGCAAGCCGCCGGCCGATGCGCTGGTGTTCGCCATCGCCACCGACAGCAATGTGCGCCTGCAGAAGCTGCGCGCCAACGAATGCCAGGTGGCGCTGTACCCCAAACCCGATGACGTACCGCTGATCAAGAACGACCCGACACTCAAGGTCGACGAAATCGAAGCCTTGGTCACCGGCTACATTTCAATGAACACCGAACACAAGTACCTGAGCGACGTGCGTGTGCGCAAAGCCATCAACATGGCCTTCGACCGCCAGACCCACGTCGATCAGCTGTTCGGCAAGGGCAACGCACTGGTCGGCGTGAACCCCTACCCCCCCACCATGATCGGCTACAACACCGAGAACAAGAACCCGCCCCACGACCTGGCCAAGGCCCGCCAGCTGCTCAAGGAGGCTGGCGTGCCGGAGGGCACGGTGATCACCCTGTTCACCCGCAACGGCGGCGGCCCGACCAACCCCAACCCGCGGCTTTCCGCGGAAATGCTCCAGGCAGACCTCAAACAGATCGGCCTGAAGCTGGACATCCGCGTGATGGAATGGGCCGAGATGCTGCGCCGCGCCAAGAAGGGTGAGGCGGACCTGGTCTCCACCGGCTGGGCCGGCGACAACGGCGACCCGGACAATTTCCTCAGCCCGCTGCTCAGTTGCGATGCCGCCAAAAGCGGCGAGAACTATGCACGCTGGTGCAACCCTAAGTTCCAGGAACTGATCACCCGCGCCCGCGAGGTGATCGACAGCGAGCAACGCGCCAGGCTCTATGCCGAGGCTTTGAAGGTGTACGATGACGATCAACCCTGGATCAGCATGGCCCATCCGAAGATGTTCACCGCCATGCGTGACAACGTGGAGGGCTATGTGATCAACCCTCTGACCAACAACAACTTCGCCACCACCCGGGTGAAGTAGAACAACAACGACCGCCGGGACCCCACACGGGCACCGGCGGCACTGCCCTGACCGGCTGATGAGGTAACCCCGACAATGTTGAGTTTTATTGCCCGGCGCCTGGGCCTGCTGATACCGACCTTCTTCGGTATCACCTTGCTGACCTTCGCGCTCATACGCCTGATCCCCGGCGACCCGGTGGAAGTCATGATGGGCGAGCGCAGGGTCGACCCCGAAATGCACGCCCAGGCCATGGAGCGCCTGGGCCTGAACAAGCCACTGCCGGTCCAGTATCTGGACTATGTCGGCAAGCTGGCCCAGGGCGACCTCGGTGAATCGCTGCGCACCCGCGAGAGCGTGTGGACCGAGTTCCTCACCCTGTTCCCCGCCACCCTGGAGCTGGCCATGGCCGCCCTGCTGTTCGCCGGCATCGTCGGCCTGCTGGCCGGGGTGATCGCCGCGCTCAAGCGCGGTTCGCTGTTCGACCACGGGGTGATGGGGATCTCCCTGGCCGGCTATTCCATGCCGATCTTCTGGTGGGGCCTGATCCTGATCATGTTCTTCTCGGTGAGCCTGGGCTGGACCCCGGTGTCGGGGCGTATCGACCTGCTTTACGACATCGAGCCGAAGACCGGCTTCATGCTCATCGACACGCTGCTCAGCGACGAGGAAGGCGCGTTCAAGGACGCGGTGATGCACCTGATCCTGCCGGCCATCGTGCTCGGCACCATCCCCTTGGCGGTGATCGCCCGCATGACCCGCTCGTCGATGCTCGAAGTGCTGCGCGAGGACTACATCCGCACCGCCCGCGCCAAGGGCCTGTCGCCGGCCCGCGTGGTGTTCGTGCATGGCCTGCGCAACGCGCTGATCCCGGTGCTGACCGTGTTCGGCCTGCAGGTCGGCACGCTGCTGGCTGGCGCCGTGCTGACCGAAACCATCTTCTCCTGGCCGGGCATCGGCAAATGGCTGATCGAAGCCATCGGCGCCCGTGACTACCCCGTGGTCCAGAACGGCATCCTGTTGATTGCCTGCCTGGTGATCCTGGTCAACTTCGTCGTGGATATCCTCTACGGCCTGGCCAACCCACGCATCCGTCATCAGCGCTGAGGCCTTCCATGACTAGCCCGATTCCGAAATCCGTCGCACCGGCCAGCCCGGTGGACCAGAGCCTGCTCTACCCTTCGCCGTACAAAGAATTCTGGCAGGCCTTCTCGCGCAACAAGGGCGCGGTAATGGGCCTGGCGTTCATGTGCCTGGTGGTGTTCTGCGCGTTGTTCGCACCGTGGGTCGCCCCCCATGACCCGAGCGAGCAGTACCGCGACTTCCTGCTGACCCCGCCGGTGTGGCTGGAGGGCGGCAGCTGGCAGTTCATCCTCGGCACCGACGAACTCGGCCGCGACCTGCTGTCACGGCTGATCCAGGGCGCGCGGCTGTCGCTGCTGATCGGCCTGTCGTCGGTGGTGATGTCGCTGATCCCGGGGATCCTGCTGGGCCTGCTGGCCGGGTTCTTCCCGCAGGTCCTCGGCCCTTCGATCATGCGCCTGATGGACGTGATGCTGGCCCTGCCGTCGCTGCTGCTGGCGGTGGCCATCGTCGCCATTCTCGGCCCAGGCCTGATCAACACGGTAATCGCCATCGCCATCGTGTCCTTGCCGTCCTACGTGCGCCTGACCCGCGCTGCGGTGATGGGCGAACTGAACCGCGACTACGTTACTGCCGCTCGCCTGGCCGGTGCCGGGCTGCCACGGTTGATGTTCGTCACCGTGCTGCCCAACTGCATGGCGCCGCTGATCGTGCAGGCAACCCTGAGCTTCTCGTCGGCGATCCTCGATGCCGCCGCCCTGGGCTTCCTCGGCCTCGGCGTGCAACCGCCAACGCCCGAGTGGGGCACCATGCTGGCCTCGGCCCGTGACTACATCGAGCGCGCCTGGTGGGTGGTGAGCCTGCCGGGTCTGACCATTCTGCTCAGTGTGCTGGCAATCAACCTGATGGGCGACGGCCTGCGCGATGCGCTGGACCCGAAACTCAAGAACGCCGCCTGAGGAGAACGCCATGTCACTGTTGCAGATCAACAACCTGAACGTGCGCTTCGGCGACACCGATGCCGTCCCTGTGGTCGATGGCCTGGACCTGGCGGTGGACGCCGGTGAGATCCTGGCCATTGTCGGTGAATCCGGCTCGGGCAAATCGGTCACCATGATGGCCCTGATGGGCCTGATCGACGCCCCTGGGCGCATCACCGCCGATTCGCTGACCTTCGACGGCACCGATATGCTCAAGCTCAGCGGCCGCCAGCGGCGCAAGGTGGTGGGCAAGGACATCGCCATGGTCTTCCAGGACCCGATGACCGCGCTCAACCCCAGCTATACCGTGGGCTACCAGATCGAGGAAGTCCTGCGCCAGCACCTCGGCCTGAAGGGCAAGGCTGCACGCCAGCGGGCCCTGGAGCTGTTGAAGAAAGTGGAAATCCCGGCTGCGGAAAGCCGCCTGGACGCCTACCCGCACCAGCTCTCCGGCGGCATGAGCCAGCGCGTGGCCATCGCCATGGCGATTGCCGGCGAACCCAAACTGCTGATCGCTGACGAACCGACCACCGCGCTGGACGTGACCATCCAGGCGCAGATCATGGAGCTGCTGGTCAACCTGCAGAAGGAGCGCAACATGGCGCTCATACTGATCACCCACGACCTGGCCGTGGTTGCCGAAACTGCCAGGCGCGTGTGCGTGATGTACGCCGGCCAGGCCGTGGAAGTGGGCCAGGTACCGGAGCTGTTCGACGTGCCCGCCCACCCGTACAGCGAAGCGCTGCTGGCGGCGATCCCCGAGCACAGCGTCGGCGCCGAGCGCCTGGCCACCCTGCCCGGCATCGTTCCCGGCCGCTATGACCGCCCGGTTGGCTGCCTGTTGTCGCCGCGCTGCCCTTACGTGCAGGACAACTGCCGCCATCAGCGCCCACCTCTCGACCCGCAGGCCCACAGCCTGGTGCGTTGCTTCTACCCGCTGAACCAGGAGGTGGCGTGATGGCCGTCGTTCTCACTGCCCGGGAGCTGACCCGGCATTACGAAGTTTCCCGCGGGCTGTTCAAGGGCCACGCCCTGGTACGCGCGCTCAATGGCGTGTCGTTCGAGCTGGAGGCCGGCAAGACCCTGGCCGTGGTCGGTGAGTCCGGCTGCGGCAAGTCGACCCTGGCCCGCGCCCTGACACTGATCGAAGAACCCTCCTCCGGCTCGCTGCAGATCGCCGGCACCGAGGTGAAGGGCGCCAGCAAGTCCGAGCGCAAGCAACTGCGCCGCGACGTGCAGATGGTGTTCCAGAGCCCCTACGCTTCGCTGAACCCGCGGCAGAAGATCGGTGATCAGCTGGCCGAGCCGCTGTTGATCAACACCTCGCTGAGCAAAGCCGAGCGGCGGGAGAAAGTGCAGAAGATGATGGAACAGGTCGGCCTGCGCCCGGAGCATTACCAGCGCTACCCACACATGTTCTCCGGTGGTCAGCGCCAGCGCATTGCCCTGGCCCGGGCGATGATGCTGCAACCGAAGGTGCTGGTGGCGGATGAGCCGACTTCGGCGCTGGACGTGTCGATCCAGGCCCAGGTGCTGAACCTGTTCATGGACCTGCAGAAAGAGTTCAACACCGCCTACGTGTTCATCTCGCACAACCTGGCGGTGGTGCGGCACGTGGCCGATCAGGTCCTGGTGATGTACTTGGGGCGCCCGGCAGAGATGGGGCCGAAGGAGGACATCTACGAGAAGCCGCTGCATCCGTATACCCAGGCACTGCTGTCGGCGACACCGGCGATTCACCCGGATCCGCTGAAGCCGAAGATCCGCATTGCCGGGGAGCTGCCCAACCCGCTCAATCCGCCGGACGGGTGTGCGTTCCACAAGCGGTGCCCGTATGCGACCGAGCGCTGTGCCAAGGAAGTGCCGGCGTTGCGGCAAGTGAGTACGCGACAAGTGGCCTGTCACTATGCGGAGCAGTTTCTCTAGATCGGTGTGAGCTTCTTCGCGGGCCAGCCCGCTCCCACAGGTACTGCACGAGGCTTGAGACTTGTGCAGGACCTGTGGGAGCGGGCTGGCCCGCGAAGGGCCGCAAAGCGGCCCCAACGATCTCAATGCATGAAGAACCAGATCAGGATAATCACCGGAATCGGCACCCCAATCATCCAAAGCAGTATCGAGCGCATGGCGTTTCTCCTTGTTCGAGGGTGAACAATTCCGTGCACCCGCCATGCCACTCGTATCAAAAAGTTACTTCATTTAAAAACAATGACTTATGCGCGTAGCCGCTTGACGAAACCGTGCAAATTGCCAGATGACGCCCCTTGCACGTGGGTGTTCTGCAATGCACTATCGAGCCCATGACCGCCCTCACTATCCCCGACGGCCCCGAGCAGGCCCCGCTCACCGCCGACACGGTGCTGCGCTACCACCTCTGCTGGAAGCACCGTGACCTCGACGGCGTGATCGCGCTCTACCACCCCGATATCCAGTATCACGACTTTTTCCAGAACCGCGTGCTCGGCTATGTCGAGCTGCGCGACTACGTGCGCGCCTGCCTGCCCCATGAAGCCGGCGAGGAAATCGTCCACAGCGACCGCATCCGCGTCGACGGCTGCACCGCGTTCATCCAGTATCAGGTCACGGTGCAAGGCGGCGAAGGCCTGGTGGCGTTCCAGTCCAGCGAAGCGATCACCGTCAAGGACGGCCTGATCTGGCGGGTCAACGAGTACGCCACCCTGGTCAGACAGAACAGCGTCGCCAGGGCCAGCAGCGGCCCACGCCCGGCCACCAGCCGGCTGGGCCTGTCACCTCGGCAGCTGTCGACCATGGCCCAGGACCTGGAACACTACTTCCAGCGCAAGCGCCCGTACCTCGACCCGGAACTGGGCCTGCAGCAAGTGGCTGATGCCAGCGGCTACAGCCGCAACCAGATTTCCTACCTGCTCAACCAGGTGCTCGGGCAAAGCTTCTACCGCTACGTCAACCAGGCACGCCTGCAACACCTGATGGCCAGCCTTGACGACGACAGTGTGGAAGCATCGATCGACGACCTAGCGTTCAACGCCGGTTTCAATTCGCTTTCGGCGTTCTACAAGTGCTTCCGCGAGCACACCGGCCTCACCCCCAAGGCCTATCTCAAGCAAATTTCCCTGCGTGCACGCACGTAAGACAGGCGCTGGTCGACACCACTAGCATCGCCCACAGACCTTGATGGATGTGGAGCAAAACCCGATGCAACCCCTGCGCACGCTCAGCCTGTGGATGGACCAGCTCGACGAGCCGCTGTGCGCGCGCCCGGCCTTGCGCCAAGACCTTGAAGTCGATGTGTGCATCATCGGTGCCGGCTACACCGGGCTGTGGACGGCCTATTACCTCAAGCGCCAGGCGCCGCAACTGAACATTGCGCTGATCGAGGCGAACATTGCCGGCTTCGGCGCCTCGGGGCGCAACGGTGGCTGGCTGATGGGCAACATGCTCGGCGAAGACCGCCTGCTGGCCACCCTGTCGCCGCAACAGCGCCGCGCCAGCATCGATTTGCTGCATGGCATCCCTGATGAAGTGCAAAACGTGCTGCAGCGCGAAGGCATCGATTGTGATTACCGCAAAGGCGGCGTGCTGTATTGCGCTGCGCGTTATCCAGAGCAGGAACGCAGCCTGCGCGCGTATCTCGACGACCTCTATCGCCAGGGCATGACCGAGGACGACTACCGCTGGCTGCGCCCCGAGCAGCTGGACGCGCAATTGCGGGTCAGCAATGCCTATGGCGCGATCTACAGCCCGCACACCGCGACCATCCACCCGGCCAAGCTGGCCCGTGGCCTGGCCCGGGCGGTGGAAGCGCTGGGCGTGACCATCTACGAGAACACCCCGGCCATCGACTGGCAGCCCGGCGAAGTGCGCTCGCCCCTGGCGCGCATCCGCTGCCAGTGGATGGTTCCGGCGGTTGAAGGCTACGCCGCCAGCCTGCCGCCACTGGGCAGGCATCAGTTGCCGGTGCAGAGCCTGCTGGTGGCCACCGAGCCGCTGCCGGAGTCGACCTGGGAGCAGATCGGCCTGAGCCAGGGCCAGGCCTTCAGCGAGAGCAGCCGCCAGGTCACCTACGGCCAGCGCACCGCCGACAACCGCCTGGTGTTCGGCGCCCGCGGCGGCTACCGCTTCGGCGGCCGGCTGCGCGAAAACTTCAACCTTGACCAGCACGAGATCGAACTGCGTCGCTATCTGTTCAGCGAACTGTTCCCGCAGCTCAGGCACGCACGCATCACCCACACCTGGGGCGGCAACCTGGGCATGGCGCGGCGCTTCCGCCCGCACATGCTCTGCGACCGCCAGCGCGGCATCGCCCTGGCCGGCGGCTACGGCGGCGAAGGTGTCGGCGCCACCAACCTTGGCGGGCGCACCTTGGCGGCGCTGATCCTCAACCAGCACAACGCGCTGACCGCGCAACCCTGGGTAATCGACAACCGCCCGCTTGCGAGCCTGGCCAGCTGGCCGCCGGAGCCCTGCCGCTGGCTCGGTTACAACGCAATCATCCAAAGCTTCGTCCACGAGGACCGGACCCTCGCCAACCCCTCCAGCGCGCCCTGGAGGCGGCGCCTGGCCAGCTCGTTAGCGGACTTCATGGAAGGCTTCATGCACTGACTTCCCTTTCCCCGACACAGGATCCACCGGTCATGAGCATCACCCACTTCAAACACACAGACAGCGCCGTGCTCGATAGCTCCAACCCGGTCGCGGTGCCGCTTGGCGAACCCGTTGCAGTGGCTTCGGTCACCTGCGTGGAGCGCAATGATGGCGTCGAAACCGGCATCTGGGAGTGCACCCCCGGACGCTGGCGCCGGCAGATCGTGCAGCAGGAGTTCTGCCATTTCATCAAGGGCCGCTGCACCTTCACCCCCGACGGTGGCGAAACCCTGGTCATAGAAGCCGGAGACGCACTCATGCTACCGGCCAACAGCACCGGCACCTGGGACATCCAGGAGACCGTGCGCAAGACCTACGTTCTCATCTTCTGATCCGCTGATCGCCTGCCTTCGATAACAACAGACAAAGCAAGGTATCCCGATATGCGCATGTTCCTGTTCGCCCCCCTGATGCTGGCCGCCAGCGTGGCCAGCGCCGCCGAAACGGTGAAGATCTACAACTGGTCCAGCTACGTCGCGCCCGACACGCTGAAAAACTTCCAGCAAGCCAGCGGCATCGTGCCGACCTACGACGTGTACGACAGCAACGAGACCCTCGACGGCAAGCTGATGACCGGCAACTCCGGCTACGATGTGGTGTTCCCGTCCAACCACTTCATGGCCCGGCAGATCCAGGGCAAGGCCCTGAAGCCGCTGGACAAGTCGCAGCTGCCCAACTGGCACAACCTCAACCCGGTGCTGATGAAGGCGCTGGAGGTCAACGACCCGGATAACCAGTACGGCTTCCCGTACCTGTGGGGCAGCACCGGCATCGGCTACAACATCGACAAGGTCAAGGCAGTGCTCGGCGACAACGCGCCGGTGGATTCCTGGGACCTGATCTTCAAGCCCGAGTACATGAGCAAGCTGAAGAGCTGTGGCGTCGCAGTGCTGGACAACGGCCCCGAACTGCTGCCGATCGCCCTGCACTACCTGGGCCTGCCGCACCACAGCCAGAACCCGGCCGACTACGACAAGGCCAAGGCGCTGCTGATGCAGGTGCGGCCGTACATCAGCTACTTCCACTCATCGAAGTACACCGGTGACCTTGCCAATGGCGATATCTGCGTGGTGGTGGGTTTCTCGGGGGATGTGCTGCAGGCGAAGAACCGCGCCGAAGAGGCGAAGAACGGGGTGAAGGTGGGGTATTCGATCCCCAAGGAAGGTGCGCCGATGTGGTTCGACATGGTGGCCATGCCCGCCGATGCACCGGATGAGAAGGCCGGATACGCCTACATGAATTACCTGCTGCAGCCGGAGGTGATGGCCAACATCAGCAACCACGTGCAGTACGCCAACGGCAACCTCAAGGCGGACGGCCTGGTAGAGCCGGCGATGAAGGCCAATACGATGATTTACCCGAGCGAGGATGTGATGGGCAAGCTGTATGCCCTGGAGGCGATGCCGGCCAAGATCGACCGCATCAGGACCCGGATCTGGACCAGTATCAAGGCCGGTAACTGAATGGGGCCGCTTTACGGCCCTTCGCGGGCGCGCCCGCGAAGGGCTGCAAAGCAGCCCCAATTCAATACTTAGTGATGCTCGCGAGTCGCGCGGAATTTGATGTCCGGCCAGCGCTCTTCCATCAGCGCCAGGTTGACCCGGGTCGGCGCCAGGTAGGTCAGGTGACCGCCACCGTCGATAGCCAGGTTTTCCATGGCCTTGTTCTGGAATTCCTCGAGCTTCTTCTTGTCGTCGCAGCCGATCCAGCGGGCCGACCAGACGGTGATCGGTTCGTAGGCGCACTCGACCTTGTACTCTTCCTTCAGGCGGCTGGCGACCACGTCGAACTGCAGCACACCGACCGCACCAAGGATGATGTCGTTGCTGCGCTCAGGGAAGAACACCTGGGTCGCGCCCTCTTCGGCCAACTGCTGCAGGCCTTGGCGCAGCTGCTTGGATTTCAGCGGATCCTTCAGGCGCACGCGGCGGAACAGCTCCGGCGCGAAGTGCGGGATACCGGTGAAGCCCAGCGCCTCGCCTTCGGTGAAGGTGTCGCCGATCTGGATGGTGCCGTGGTTGTGCAGGCCGATGATGTCGCCGGCATAGGCCTCTTCCAGTTGCTCACGCTCGGAGGAGAAGAAGGTCAGCGCGTCGCCGATACGCAGGTCCTTGTTGATACGCACGTGGCGCATCTTCATGCCCTTCTCGTACTTGCCCGAGCAGATGCGCATGAAGGCAATACGGTCGCGGTGCTTGGGGTCCATGTTCGCCTGGATCTTGAACACGAAGCCGGTGAATTTCTCTTCCACAGGCTCGACGGTTCGCTCATGGGCCACGCGACCCAGCGGGCGCGGCGCCCAGTCGACGACGGCGTCGAGCACGTGGTCGACACCGAAGTTGCCCAGCGCGGTACCGAAGAACACCGGGGTCAGCTGACCGTTGATGAACTCTTCCTGGTTGAATTCATGGCAGGCACCCTGCACCAGCTCCAGTTGTTCCACGAACGAGTCGTACTGGTCGCCCAGGTGTGCGCGGGCCTCGTCGGAGTCCAGCTTCTGGATGATCTTGGCTTCGGTGCGCTCGTGGCCATGGCCCGGGGTGTAGACCACGATGTAGTCGCCGGTCAGGTGATACACACCCTTGAAGTCGCGGTAGCAACCGATCGGCCAGGTGATCGGCGCGGCCTTGATCTTCAGGACGGCTTCGATCTCGTCGAGCAGCTCGATCGGGTCACGGATGTCACGGTCGAGTTTGTTGATGAAGCTGACGATCGGCGTGTCGCGCAGGCGGCAGACGTCCATCAGGGCGATGGTCCGCGGCTCTACGCCTTTACCGCCGTCGAGCACCATCAGCGCCGAGTCCACCGCGGTCAGGGTGCGGTAGGTGTCTTCCGAGAAGTCTTCGTGGCCGGGGGTGTCGAGCAGGTTGATCATGTGCTCGCGGTACGGGAACTGCATCACCGAGGTAGTGATGGAGATGCCGCGCTGTTTCTCCATTTCCATCCAGTCGGAGGTGGCGTGGCGGTCGGACTTGCGCGACTTCACGGTACCGGCGACGGCAATGGCCTTGCCCATCAGCAGCAGCTTCTCGGTGATGGTGGTCTTACCGGCGTCGGGGTGGGAAATGATTGCGAAAGTGCGGCGCTTCGCGACTTCGGCGGCCTGGTTGGTCATGGGAAATCGCCTGACTGGGGGATTTAAAAGGGGCGATATCATACCTGAAGTTGGGCGGGGACCAAAATCCTGGCGCTTGCCGCTGGTCCTTCATTGCATTCGCGATCGAGCGCCGCCC
>NZ_BCBG01000058.1:0-25548 GCF_001320485.1 Pseudomonas sp. NBRC 111130 | reverse complement strand
GCGGCGTGGCCGTCGGCTTCCCGCAATCGCTGGTCACGGCGCAAGGCAACACCCTGACCATCACCGGTTACAACTCTGCCACCGGGGTGGTGAGCTACAGCTACACCTTGACCGACAACGGCAGCCACCCCAACGGTGCCGGTGCCAACAGCCTCAGCGAACACTTCGACGTGGTCGCCAAGGATGTCGATGGCAGCACCGCCACCGGCAGCCTGGATGTCAACATCGTCGATGACGTGCCGCAGGCGAGCGCGGATAGCACCAGCGTGGTTGAAGGCGGGACAGCCACAGGCAATGTCTTGTGGAACGACAAACTGGGTGCGGACCAGGCGGGCACCAGCAATGTCGTGATCGGTGCGCGTGCCGGCTCCGATACGTCGACATCGGCCATCGGCAATCTCAACACCGAGATCCTGGGCCAGTACGGCACCTTGACCATTGATGCGGCGGGTAATGCGGTCTATCACGCCAACCCGAATGCGGTGCTGCCGCAAGGCGCCAGCGACGTTTTCGTCTACACCATTCGCGACACTGACGGTGACGAGAGCACCACGACCATCACGATCAATGTGCAGGACTGCTCGCTCGTTGCCGGCCCCGTGGGCGGGGTAACGGTCCACGAGAGCGCTCTGGATACCCATCAGGATGGCGGTGACCTGGCCGCAGGCAGCGTTACCGGCAGCGACCCGGACTCGACTCGTGAAACTGCTTCCGGCAGCTTGGCAGGCTCTGCCAGCGGCGGTGTCGGTGCGTTGACCTACAGCCTGGTGGGCGATGCCATGGGCCAGTACGGTCAGCTTCACCTGAACGCCGACGGCTCCTACACCTACACCCTGACCTCACCGGCCAACTCGCCGATCCACACCAATGACGGCCCCAACAGCGTGACCGAAACCTTCACCTACCAGGTGAAAGACGCGGTCGGCAATTCAACCACCAGCACCATTGTCATCACCATCGTCGACGACGTGCCGCAAGCCCACAGCGATTACACCAGTGTGTACAAGGGCGACGTGGTGCGCGGCAATGTTATGTACAACGATGTGGTCGGTGCCGATGTGCGCACTGATGGTAACTATGTGGTCGGCGTGCGCGCCGGCAGCGACACATCCACTTCGGCCATCGGCCAGCTGAACACCCAGGTGAATGGCCAGTACGGCTACCTGACCCTTGATGAAAAGGGCAATGCGGTTTACCACTCCAACCCGGACGTGGTGTCGCCGCGTGATGCAGTGGACACCTTCGTCTACACCATTCGCGATGCCGACGGCGATGAAAGCACCACGACGATCACCATCAATGTCCACAATTCGCTGATGGCCTGCGAGGACCGTGATGTCACGGTGTACGAAAACGCCCTGGACCTGCACAAGGACGGCAACGACCTGGCCGCCGGTAGTGTCATCGGCAGCGACCCGGACTCGAGCCGCGAAACCGCCTCCGGCACTCTGGTCGGCTCTGCCAGCGGCGGTGTCGGTGCGTTGACCTACAGCCTGGTGAGCGATGCCACGGGCCAGTACGGTCAGCTTCACCTGAACGCCGACGGCTCCTACACCTACACCCTGACCTCACCGGCCAACTCGCCGACCCACACCAATGACGGCCCCAACAGCGTGACCGAAACCTTCACCTACCAGGTGAAAGACGCGGTCGGCAATTCAACCACCAGCACCATTGTCATCACCATCGTCGACGACGTGCCGCAAGCCCACAGCGATTACACCAGCGTGTACAAGGGCGACGAGGTGCGCGGCAACGTGATGTACAACGATGTGGTCGGGGCTGATGTGCGCAGCGATGGCAACTATGTGGTCGGTGTGCGCGCTGGCAGCGACACATCCACTTCGGCCATCGGCCAGCTGAACACCCAGGTGAATGGCCAGTACGGCTACCTGACCCTCGATGAAAAGGGCAATGCGGTTTACCACTCCAACCCGGACGTGGTGTCGCCGCGTGATGCAGTGGACACTTTCGTTTACACCATTCGCGATGCCGACGGTGACGAAAGCACCACGACGGTCACCATCAACGTGCATGACCCGCGTATCGAAGTGTGCAGGGACGGTGGCGTCACGGTGTTCGAAAAAGCGCTGGACTTGAGCAAGGTCGGCAGCGATCTCGCCGCAGGTACCGTTACCGGCAGCGACCCGACATCACCTCTCGAAACCGCGTCTGGCAGCTTGGTCGGATTGGCCAGTGGTGGTTTAGGCGCGTTGTCCTACAGCCTGGTCAGTAATGCTGTCGGGCAGTACGGCCAGCTTCACCTGAATGCCGACGGCAGCTACACCTATACCCTGACCTCACCGGCCAACTCGCCGACCCATGCCAACGACGGCGCCAACACCGTGACGGAGTCCTTTACCTACCAGGTCCAGGACGCCTATGGCCATTCGGCCACCAGCACCATCGTCATCTCCATCGTCGACGACGTGCCCCAAGCCCATTGCGATTTTGTCAGCGTGTACAAGGGTGACGAGGTGCGCGGTAATGTGATGTACAACGACGTGGTCGGGGCCGATGTGCGCAGCGATGGCAACTACGTGGTTGGCGTGCGTGCCGGTAACGACACCAGTACCTCGGCCATCGGCCAGCTGAACACCCAGGTCAATGGCCAGTATGGCTACCTGACCCTCGATGAAAAGGGCAACGCGGTTTACCACTCCAACCCGGACGCGGTGTCGCCACGGGATGCCGTTGACACCTTCGTCTACACCATTCGCGATGCCGACGGTGACGAAAGCACCACGACGATCACCATCAACGTGCACGATGCCAGCCTCGTGGCCTGCGGGGACCGTGATGTCACGGTGTACGAGAAAGCCCTCGACCTGCACAAGGATGGCAACGACCTGGCTGCGGGCACCACCGTTGGCAGCGATCCGACATCGACCGGCGAAACCGCATCCGGCTCGCTGGTTGGGTCGGTTTCCGGTGGCGTGGGGGCGCTGACCTACAGCCTGGTGGGCAACGCTGTCGGCCAGTACGGGCAGATCAGCGTCAACCCTGATGGCAGCTACACCTACACGCTGACTTCGCCGGCCAATACCCCGGGTGCCGATTCGGCAGTCGACTACTTCACCTACAAGGCCACCGACGCGCTGGGCCACAGCGTCACCAGCAACATCGCCATCACCATTGTCGACGACGTACCCAATGCGGTCTGCGCCGAACGCAGCATCACCCCAGGGAAGCTGGATTCCAACATCCTGTTGGTGATCGATGTGTCCGGCAGCATGGATTCTGCTTCCGGCATACCCGGCCTGACCCGCCTGGACGCGGCCAAACACGCCATCGCTGCGCTGCTCGACAAGTACGACGGCATGGGCGACATCAAGGTGCAGGTCGTCACCTTCAGCGGTGGGGCGCACATTCAGTCGGCGGAGTGGGTCAGCATCGAGGTCGCCAAGTCGATCGTCAGCGGCTTGCATGCTGGCGGTTCGACCTACTACGACAGCGCGGCCACCGCTGCCCAGACGGCCTTTGCCCAGAATGGCAAGCTGGCCGGTGCACAGAATGTCAGCTACTTCTTCTCCGATGGCGAGCCCAGCTCCGGGCATGCCATGACCGCGCCCCGCCAAACCAGCTGGGAGACGTTCCTCGACAGCAATGGCATCAAATCCTACGCCATTGGCCTGGGCCAGGACGTCAATGCGGGCAACCTGAACCCGTTGGCCTATGACGGCAACAGCCATACCGACACCAACGCGGTGATCGTCAACGACTTCAACCAACTTTATGGCGTGCTGTCGGGCACCGTACAAGGTTCGCCGATTACCGGCAGCCTGCTAAGCGATGGCACCTTCGGTGCCGATGGCGGCTTCATCAAGGCCCTGCTGGTGGACGGCACCACCTACACCTATGACCCGAAAGCCAACGCGGGGCAGGGCGGTTACCTGGCCAGCGGTGGCGCCGACAACGCCAGCTTCGACACCACGGGCAACACCCTCACCATCAAGACCAGCCTGGGCGGCAGCCTGCTGGTGAACATGGACACTGGCGAGTTCACCTACACGCCACCCAATGGCAATGACAGCAGCCCGCCCGAGCGTATCGGCTTCATGGTCAGCGACAATGACGGCGATACCAGCAGTGCTGACCTGCTGATAATGATCAATGGCAACCATGCACCGGTGGCGGTGGCCGACCATGTCATCACCAACATCACCGGTTCCAGCATCACCTTGCCGTCCGAAGTGCTGCTGGCCAATGACAGTGATCTGGACAACGACCACTTGAACGCGGAGCCGATCACCGTCAACACCCACTTTGCCGACAAGGGAGCCGGCTTCACGCTCGGCAATGGCGTGCCTGCCATCACCTTCGATGGCCAGGGCGATACCCTCGACAACCAGTTCAAGGCCCTGGACCGCAGTGCGTTCACCACTGCCGCCGGCAGCATGACCGCGGCGCTCGTGGTGCTCGGCTACCTCGGCAACATCAGCAGCAGCAACGCCAATGGCGAGGACGTGATCACCGTCAGCCTGCGCAAGGGCGAAACCCTGCAGTTGGACCATGATCGCCCCGACGGCAACCTGAGCCTGGAGTGGAAGGATGCCAATGGCAGCTACCAGCCCATCGCCGATGGAGGCAGCTTCACTGCCAGCCATGACGGCGTGTACAGCATCCATGTGGTCAATCAGGCCAACCCGTCGGACTACAGCAAGGCCGCCGAAAACTACAAGCTGAGCCTGGTGGTCGACTACAGCAATGCCGAGAACGAAGTACATCAGGCCAGTTACACGGTCAGCGATGGCCATGGCGGCAGTACGGTGGGTGCGGTGGATATCACCTACCACGCCGGCACTACCCTGAACGGAACGGCAGGCAATGATGTATTGATGGCAAGCAACGTCGACACCCTCCTCGATGGTGGTGACGGCCATGATGTGCTGGTAGGTGGTTCGGGCAATGACACCCTGCACGGCGGCAATGGCAATGACCTGTTGATCGGCGGCCTTGGCAACGACCTGCTCGACGGCGGGGCGGGCAACGACACCGTCAGTTATGCCTCGGCCACTGGAGGGGTGACGGTCGACCTGAGCCATATTGGCCCGCAGGATACCGGTGCCGCTGGCATCGATACCTTGACCGGCATCGAGAACCTGATCGGCTCCGACCACAACGACACCCTGATCGGTGATGCCGGCGACAACCTGCTCAACGGTGGCCTGGGCAATGATGTGCTCAAGGGTGGCGATGGCAATGACATCCTCATCGGCGGGCCAGGCGACGACATCATGACCGGAGGCAACGGCAACGACGCCTTCGTCTGGCAGAAGGGCGACACTGGGCATGACACGGTGACCGACTTCACCCCGGGCAGCGACCACCTGGACCTGTCGCAACTGCTGCAGGGTGAGAATGCCACGGCGGCCTCGCTGGATGACTACCTGCACTTCAAGGTCAGCGGCAGCGGTACCAGCGTGGTCTCGACCATCGAAGTGAGCAGTGTGGCAGGGGCGGCGCCGACCCAGACCATCGACCTGGCAGGGGTCGACCTGGCCCAGCATTACGGGGTGACCGCGGGGGCGGGCGGAGTGATTTCGGCAGGGCAGGATACTGCGACCATCATCAACGGGATGATCAATGATCATTCGTTGAAGGTGGATACGGTCTAATTTGCCTGTGCCGGCCTCTTCGCGGGCACAGGCGGTAGCAGGGCTCAGCCCGGCCGGCGCAAGGTCTTTTGCTTGAGGATATACAGGCTCACCAGCACCGCACTGGTGAGCATGAACGCCCTGGCCCAGAACAGCGGCACCAGGTAACAGGACAGGCCGATGCTCGCCCACATCAGGCCGATGGCGTAGACCTTGCCCTTGAGCGGTATGCCTTCGCCGCTCAGGTAGTCACGGATCCACGGTCCCAGCTTGGGGTGGTTGACCAGCCAATCGTGAAAGCGCGGCGAGCTGCGGGCGAAGCAGGCCGCCGCCAGCAGCAGGAACGGTGTGGTGGGCAACACCGGCAGGAAGATCCCCAGCACCCCCAGCGCAACACTGAGCCAGCCGATGGCCAGCAGCAGGTAGCGCACGGCCGACTCAGTGGTGACGTGGCTTGAGCAGCGCCGGCTTTTCGTCTGGAGCGTGCAGCAGCAGGAACAGCGCGCTCAGCGCTTCCGGGATTTGCACGATCATGTCGTCCTGCAAGTTGGCATTGCTGGCGATGTCGGCGAACTCAGGCTGTTCGTCGAACAGGCCGGAACCGACCATGATCGGCAGCAGCATCTCGCTGACTTCTTCCTCGGCGTCCTCGAACCAGGCCTCTTCGCGCAGGAACACGCCCTCCATGAAGCCGATGCACCAGCCACGCAGGTCGGAATCGTCCGGCTCGTCGGTCAGGTCCAGGTCGCAGGGCAGGTCGAATTCCTCGTCGCTGGCCAGCTGGCGGGCGATGTGGCCTTTGAGGGCCACCAGCGTCGCTTCGATCTCGGTGCGCTGGGCATCGCTGGCGTAATGGGGCTCTTCGGCAAACAGCGCGTCGATCCATTCACGCTCGGGGACGTCCTCGGAGCAGATCGACAGCGCGGTCAGGTAGCCGTGTGCGGCGACGTAGTCCAGCGCTTCTTCGTGCAGCTCATCGGCGTCGAGGAAGGCTTGCAGGCGGGTCAGTTGCTCGGCGAAGGACATTACAGGGCTACCTTGGGGAATAAACGATAGTGAATTCTAGCACCTTGCGGCGGCAGCGGGGCAAAGGGAACGTCTGTCACCGGGCATCCTGTGCGGGCCGTCACTACGGTATACTCCGCCGTTTTTCATCCAGGGCCGGGTTTTCCCCGGCCATCTGGCAAAAGCCGCTTACGCTTTTGGCGTGTGCGGAGCGGGTTTATCGTCCAGCCTGTGTCCAGGATGGTACGGCGATTTGTGGAGTTGCACATGCTCGAACAGGCTCAGCGCGTTCTCAAGGATATCTTCGGTTACGACAGTTTCCGTGGGCGCCAGGCAGCGATCATCGAATGCGTGGCCAATGGCGGCGATGCCTTGGTGCTGATGCCCACCGGCGGCGGCAAGTCCCTGTGCTTCCAGGTGCCTGGCTTGTTGCGCCCGGGCCTGACGGTGGTGGTGTCGCCGCTGATCGCGCTGATGGACGACCAGGTCGCCACCCTCGACGAACTCGGTGTCGCCGCCGCGGCGCTCAACTCCACCCTGAGCCCGGAGCAGCAGCGGGACCTGGCCGGGCGCCTGCGCCGTGGCGAAGTGAAGATGCTCTACCTGGCGCCGGAGCGCCTGGTGCAGCCGCGCATGCTCGACTTCCTGCGCGGCCTCGACATTTCGCTGTTCGCCATCGATGAAGCCCACTGCGTCTCGCAATGGGGCCATGACTTCCGCCCGGAGTACCTGCAGCTCGGGCAACTGGCCGAACTGTTCCCCCATGTGCCGCGCATCGCCCTGACCGCCACCGCCGACATGCGGACCCGCGAGGAGATCGTCCAGCGCCTGCACCTGCAGGGCGCCGAGCGCTTCCTGTCGAGCTTCGACCGGCCGAACATCTTCTACCGCATCGTGCCCAAGGAGGCGCCACGCAAGCAGTTGATGGCCTTCCTCGGTGAGCGGCGAGGCAACGCCGGCATCGTCTACTGCCTGTCGCGCAAGAAGGTCGATGAAACCGCAGCGTTCCTCTGCGAGCAGGGTTTCCCGGCGTTGCCCTACCACGCCGGCCTTGCCGCCGAGACGCGCGCCGCCAACCAGCATCGCTTCCTCAACGAGGAAGGGCTGATCATGGTCGCCACCATTGCCTTCGGCATGGGTATCGACAAGCCCAACGTACGCTTCGTTGCTCACCTCGACTTGCCCAAGTCGCTCGAGGCCTATTACCAGGAAACCGGCCGCGCCGGCCGCGACGGTCTGCCATCGGATGCCTGGATGGCCTACGGCCTGCAGGACATGGTGATGCTCAAGCAGATGCTGCAGAACTCCGAGGGTGACGAGCGCCACAAGCGCATCGAACAGCACAAGCTCGACGCCATGCTGGCCCTGTGCGAAGAAACCCGCTGCCGCCGCCAGGCACTGCTGGCCTATTTCGACGAAACCCTCGAACAACCCTGTGGCCACTGCGACAACTGCGTCGACCAGATCCAGACCTGGGACGCCACCGAGCCGGCCCGCCAGGCGTTGTCGGCCGTGTTCCGCACCGGCCAGCGCTACGGCGTCGGCCATCTGGTCGATGTGCTGCTGGGCAAGGACACCGAGAAAGTACGCAATTTCGGCCATGAGAAGCTTTCGGTGTTCGGGGTCGGCAAGGGCCTGGCCGAAGCCGAATGGCGTTCGTTGTTCCGTCAGCTGGTGGCACGCGGCCTGGTCGACATCGACCTGGAAGGCTACGGTGGCTTGCGCCTGTCCGACAGCTGCCGGCCGCTGCTGCGCGGCGAGGTTAACCTGCAGCTGCGCCGCGACCTCAAGCCACAGACCGTGGCCAAGACGTCGACCAGCGGCGGCAGCCCGGCCAGCCAGCTGGTGCGCACCGAGGAGCGCGAACTGTGGGAGGCGCTGCGCACCCTGCGGCGCAAGCTGGCCGAAGAGCACAGCGTGCCACCCTACGTCATTTTCCCCGATTCCACCCTGCTGGAAATGCTCCGCAGCCAGCCGACCAGCCTCAGCGACATGGCACAGGTCAGCGGCGTCGGTGCGCGCAAGCTGGAGCGCTATGGCCAGGCCTTCCTCGAAGTGCTCAACGGCGCTGGTGGCACCGAAGAGGCGCCGAAGGTGGTGCTCGACCTGCGCCACGAACTGGTCAGCCTGGCGCGCGCCGGCATGACCCCGGCGCAGATCGCCGGGCAGCTCAACTGCAGCGAGAAGAACGTCTACAGCCTGCTGGCCGAGGCCCTTGGCCGCCAGGAGCTGAGCCTGGAGCAGGCGCTGGACTTGCCGGAAGACCTGATGATGGAGGTGCAGGACGCCTTCCTCGACGGCGAAGGCGAGCTGCCGCCGGTATCGGCGATTGCCCCGTTGTTCGGCGCACGGGTGCCGGAAGGCGTGCTGTACTGCGTGCGTGCGGCGCTGGCAGCGGAGTTCGAGCTTTAAAGGGCGGCATTTCCGTCAACTGCTGATGTTTGTCATCCTTTTTGACGATTATCAGAAGTTTCCGCGGCGGGCAGCCTTGCCTGATGCTCCGGAGCATGGTTAGCTGACTAATAATTAGTTCTAGTCTATGAGTTGCTTATGCCCCTGACCGACAACCAACACCGCTTCGGCATGCAGCTGGCGCAGATGTCCCGCGGCTGGCGTGCCGAGCTGGACCGCCGCCTGGCCGGGCTCAACCTGTCCCAGGCCCGCTGGCTGGTGTTGTTGCACCTCGCTCGCTTCGAACAAGCGCCCACCCAGCGTGAGCTGGCGCAGAGCGTGGGCGTCGAAGGCCCGACCCTGGCGCGGCTGCTCGACAGCCTGGAAAGCCAGGGGCTGGTGCGTCGCCAGGCGGTGCTGGAGGACCGGCGGGCGAAGAAGATCCTGCTGTGCCCACCGGCCAAACCGCTGATCGAGCAGATCGAGACCATTGCCAATGCCCTGCGCCTGGAGCTGTTCACCGGCGTGGACGAGGCCGATCTGGAAGTGTGCATGCGGGTGCATGCCAAGATCCTCGCCAACCTCGAAAAATCCTGAGTTTTCTGGGGCTGCTTCGCAGCCCTTTCGCGACACGAGGCCGCTCCTACAGGGGATCGCATGTTTCTGTAGGAGCGGCCTCGTGTCGCGAAAGGGCCGCAAAGCGGCCCCGGCCATCTAGAAGGTGTGCCCCAGGTTCAGGTACACCGCCTGCTCATTCGCCGTATTGGCCCCATAACTCAGGTTCAACGGCCCGAGCGGCGTCTCCAGCCCCAAGAAGATGCTCGCCGCATTGATGTAGCCGCTGTCGAACTCATTGTCATTGTTCCACGCCCGCCCACGCTCAAGCGACCCACCGATGTACAGCGGGAAGTCCAGCGGCAGATAGGCGCGCGGTGTCAGGCGCCGGTAGTACACCATCCGCAGCAGGCTGACGTTCTGCCCTGACACCGAGTCCTGGCGGAAGCCCGATAGCTCCCTCGCACCACCCAGCACGAAGCTCGACGTCACCACCTCCGTTGAGTCCAGTGTGCGTCCATAGCGGCCACCCAGCACGAAGGTGTTCGGGCCAATGCTGAATGCCTTGTCCAGGTTCAGCAGCCACTGCCGGTAGTTCTCGTCCGAATCCAGCGACTTGTCGTACTTGCGGAAGGTCAGGCCGATGTCCTCGCCACGGTGCGGGAAGTACACATTGTCGAGGGTGTCGAACGAATACTTCAGCTCGTAGAAGCCTTCGTTGAAGCTGACGCTGGGCAGGTCCTGATCGCCGATACGCACTTCGGCCTCGCCCCAGGCCTTGCCGACACCCAGGCGCACCTCGCCGGAGGTGCCGATCTGGCGGCCCACATTGAGGCCGAAACCGTAGCGCTCGAGGCGGTACTCGGCGATCGGGTCGTTGTCCAGGGTCGCTTCGATGTTCTGCGAGCCAAGGTCCAGGTAAGGCGCGACGAAGTAGCGCGAGCCTACGTCCAGCGGCTGGTAGAACTCACTGTAAAGCTCCTGCTGGTCGCCGATCTGGGCGCGTGTCAGCCACTCCGCGCCCAAGCGGTTGATGCCGTTCATGCGGTAGCTGGCACCGAGGTTGAAGGCACTGTCACCGCGCAGGTCGTCGGACAGGTTCAGGCCCAGGCGCAGGTAGTCGGTGCCGCCGCGCTTGCCACGGGCATTGATCACCAGGGTGTTGTCATCGCCCTTGTGCACCACGCGGTACTGCACCCGGTCGAAGTAGTCCAGGCCATACAGGGTGCCCATGTCGGTCTGCAGGCGGTCGAGCGCCAGGGGCTCGCCGATGGGTTGGCGGATGTAGTAACGGATCACGTCATCGCTGACTTTCGAGTCGTTCTCTATCCTGATCGCGGTGATCACCGGTGTGCGCTGGCCTGGTGAGCGGGCCACGGCCAGGCTGGCGTCATGCTCCGGTTGGCGCAACGCGGCCAGGCGCGTGTCGAGCAGGCGAGTCGCGCGGTAGCCGGCGTCGATCATGTCGTGGGCACGGCCGAAATCGGTGACGCCAAAGGCCGCCAGCTGCGGCTGTATGAGGATGTCGTCGCGGTGCAGGCTGGCCAGCTGCTCCTCCGAGTTGCGCCGGGTCATGAGGGTGATCGACTGGTTGAGCACGTCGACCACCGTGGCCAGTTGCTTGCGGTCGCGCAGCGGGGTGCCGATGTCGACCACGATGGCCAGGTCGACGCCCATTTCCCGGGCCACGTCGAGCGGGATGTTGTCGACCATGCCGCCATCCACCAGCAGGCGACCGTCGAGTTCGACCGGGGCGAATACCGCCGGGATCGACATGCTGGCGCGAATCACCTGCGGCAGGTGGCCGCGGCGGAACACCACCTTTTCGCCGCTGGCGATGTCGGTGGCCACGGCGCGGAAGGGGATTGGCAGCTTGTCGAAGTCGCGGGTGTCGGCAGTGTGGGCCAGCTTGCTTTCCAGCAGCAGCGCCAGGTTCTGGCCCTGGATCACCCCCAGCGGCAGGCCGAGGCTGCCGTCGTCGCGAAAACTCAGCTTCTGCTTGACCAGGAAGTCGCGGTCATCCTGCTTGCGCCGGAACGGCACGTCCTTGCGGGGTGGCGCATCGGAGAGCGCCTGTTGCCAGTCCAGCGTGGTGGCGAGTTTCTCCAGTTCTTCGACGCTGTAGCCGGAGGCATACAGCCCGCCCACCACCGCGCCCATACTGGTACCGGCGATGGCGTCGATGCGCACGCCCTGTTCCTCCAGTGCCTTGAGCACGCCAATATGAGCCAGGCCACGGGCCGCGCCGCCAGACAGCACCAGGCCGACCTTGGGGCGGGCTGGCTCGGCGGCGAATACGGTGAGGGTGGTGAGCGTCAGCAAAAAGCAGAGCAGCAGGCGGAGCATCGTGAGTCTCAAACCGAAGGCTAAAGACCGCTAGTATAAGCGGCCCCTCACCTGGAGATGCTTCAGCATGGCCGACAACAAGCCGGAAATCGTCATCACTTATTGCACGCAATGCCAATGGCTGCTGCGCGCCGCCTGGCTGGCCCAGGAACTGCTCAGCACCTTCAGCGACGACCTTGGCCGGGTAGCGCTGGAGCCCGGCACCGGCGGCATCTTCCGCATCACCTGCAATGGCGTGCAGATCTGGGAGCGCAAGGCCGACGGGGGCTTCCCCGAGGCCAAGGTGCTGAAGCAGCGCGTGCGCGACCAGATCGACCCGCAGCGCGACCTGGGCCACAACGATCGCTGATCAGGCGCCCTCGGCCGCGACCTTGTGCCGCGGCGGCTGCTCGGCGGCCATGCGGCTCGACAGCACGATGGCGAAAATGATCAGCATGCCGCCCAGCAGCATGCGCAGGGTTGGCGTTTCGGCGAACACCGCCCAGGCCACGGCGATGCCGTAGACCGGTTCCATGGCAAAGACCACGGCGGCGGTGCGCGCCTTGATCACCCCCAGGCTGGCCACGAACAGGCTGTGGGCGACGCCGGTGCAGAAGATTCCGAGCAGGGCGATCCACAACCAGTCCATGCGTTCCACGTGGCTCAAGCCTGGGCCGGCGAAAGGCAGCAGGCACAGGCCGACCACCAGGTTTTGCCACAGCGCTGCCTGCACGGCCGGCAAACGGCCGGAGCCGGCGCGGTTGGTCAGTGACAGCAGCGAGAACAACAAACCGGAGAGCAAGGCCCAGAGCAGGCCACCGGTGGCCTGGCTGGCCAGGTCGAACTGTGGGGTGACCAGTATCAGGCCGATGCTGACCAGCACCACCAGCGCACCTTCGTTGCGGCGGATGCGCTCGCGGAACAGCAGGCCTTCGAGGATCACGGTGAACGCCGGGAAGCTGGCGAAACCCAGGGTGGCGATGGCCACGCCGCCGACCTTCACGGCGATGAAGAAGCTGACCCAGTGCCCTGCCAGCAGCACGCCGCCGAGCAGCAGGCGGCGCATGTCATGGCCACTCAGGCGCCGCCAGCCGGGGCCGGTGAGGCTGGCGAACAATGCCAGGGCCAGCACGGCAAAGGCGGCGCGGCCGAAGACGATGATCGTCGGGCTGGCACTGGTGGCCAATTTGCCAAACACCCCGGTCAGGCCGAAGAACAGCGCGCCGATGTGCAGGGCGCCGAGGGCAGTGCGGTGGTTCATTGCAAGTCCTTTGATTCTTTACTGGCTTTGCTGGCCTCTTCGCGGGTAAACCCGCTCCCACAAGTACTGCACTGGTTTCAGGTTCTGCAAGATCCCTGTGGGAGCGGGTTTACCCGCGAAAGGGCCGGTGCCGCAAAGTGTAAAGCTACAGGCCAACATGTTCTGTCGCCATCCTGCTGTCAGTTGTCGCCAGGCGCTCGCCGCAGCGCCAGCGGCGAGCAACCAAACGCCCGCAGCATCGCCGCCGAAAATGCACTCTGCGAGCTGTACCCCACCTGCGCCGCAATCTCCCCCATCGGCAGCAAGGTCTGCGTGACCAGCCGCCTGGCCTTGAGCAGACGTCGCTGGCGAATGTAGTCCATTGGCGTCATGCCACATTCGGCGCTGAACCGGGCATGCAGCCGGGTACTGGACAAGCCGGCGATGCGCGCCAGGTCGGCCACCTGCAAGGGGTACGCTGCGTGCTGTTCGATATGCACATCGAATGCGGCGTAGGGCAGGCGATGGCTGGGCGTGACGATGGCCGAAGCGCTGGGATTGAGGCTGGCCAACAACAGTACCGCGCCTTGCCGGGCGATCAGCGGGTCGTCCATGGGGCTCGCCGCCAGCCAGTCCACCAGTTGCTGCTGGCGCTCGTTCAGCCCTCGTGCGCCAGGCTGGTCGAGCAGGCGCCGGCTGGCATCGGCATGCGCCCCCAACTGCTCGTGCAGCCAGCGTTCGTCCGGTACATCCAGCACCAGGCAATCGCTGCCGACGTCACTGCCGCACGTGTGATGGGCGCCAGCGGGCACCACCACCAGCCCCTGGCGGGCGACCTTGGCGCTGTGGCCCTGCACCTCGAAGTCCAGGCGACCGTGCAGGCCGAACACCAGCTGCGGGTGTTCGTGACTGTGGGCGATCAGCTCATCGCGGTAATGACGCATGGAAAGTATCGGGCCGGCCATGGGGTTTCCTCGTGGGGCTGCCCGCCATTGTGCCGCATTCCTGGCAGACCATCACTCGTCACATCCCTGCCACCAACCTGTCATCTGTGCCTGCCAGTCTCCAGCAAACAGCGCCGGAGCCTGCCATGACCCATGTCGAACTTTCTCGCCCGTCACGCAAGCAGCGCGTGCGCACGCTGTGGATATCCGATGTGCACCTGGGCACGCGAGACTGCCAGGCCGAACACCTGTCGCAGTTCCTCAAGGGTTACCAGGCCGACCGTATCTACCTGGTAGGCGATATCATCGATGGCTGGAAGCTGCGCAGCGGCATCTATTGGCCGCAAGCCCATACCAATGTGATCCGCCGCTTGCTGACCATGAGCAAGCGCGGCACCGAGGTGATCTACGTCACCGGCAACCATGACGAATTCCTGCGCCGTTACTCGAAGCTGATGCTGGGCAACATCCAGCTGGTGGACGAGGCCGAGCACCTGACCGCCGATGGCCGTCGCCTGCTGGTGGTGCATGGCGACCAGTTCGACGTGATCACCCGCTATCACCGCTGGCTGGCTTTTCTTGGCGACCGTGCCTACGAGTTCACCCTGGTGCTCAACCGCTGGCTCAACCATTGGCGTGCCCGCTATGGGTATGGCTACTGGTCGCTGTCGGCGTACCTGAAGCACAAGGTCAAGGGGGCGGTGAACTTCATCAGCGACTTCGAGGATGCGATTGCCCATGAATGCACCCGTCGCGGTTTTCACGGGGTGGTGTGCGGGCATATCCACCATGCCGAGATCCGCCAGGTGGGGGAGGTGGAGTACCTCAACTGCGGCGATTGGGTGGAATCGTGCACGGCGCTGATCGAGCATTGGGATGGCAGCATCGCGTTGTATCGGCTGGCCGACGCCCAGGCGCGGCTGGCCGCGGAAGCTGCTGCGGTGCGCGAGCCGGCATGAGCCGGCTGCGCCCCCAGGCTAGAGGCTGATCCTGCCGAGCAGGATGTCGCGGAACATGGCGAAGTCGCCAACCAGGCTGTACCAGGGGTGACTGAAGGTCGCCGGCCGGTTCTTCTCGAAAAAGAAATGCCCCACCCAGGCGAAGCCGTAGCCGCAGATCGGTACCGCCAGCAGCAACAACCACTTGCCACTGCCAAGGGTGTAGGCCAGCAAGGCAATCACCAGGCTGGTGCCGACGAAGTGCAGGCGCCGGCAGGTGGGGTTGCTGTGCTCGCCCAGGTAATAGGGATAGAACTCGGCAAAACTGCGAAACTGCGCTGTGCGGGTCATGGGCAGTGCTCCGGGATTATCACTTCTGGACAGGATACACGGCGTGGAGCCTGAATCGAGTCTAGAGTCATTGGCGGGGCCGGCCAGTGACAATAGGCGCCAAATGAGTATCCTTGAGGTCACCGCATGAAGCGGTCAGCACAAGAAGCCTGCCATGAGCGAGAGAACCACGTCAGCCAGCTGGGCATCAGGGATTGTGAAGGCGCTGGAGCTCGAAGGGCTCGATTGCCCGGCGATGTTCAAGCAGCTGGGGTTGGATTTCGCCGCACTCGACGATCCGGATGCACGTTTTCCGCAGGACGCCATGACCCGCCTCTGGCAGCTCGCGGTCGAACTTTCGGGCAACGAGGCGATTGGCCTGAACATGGCGCGGGTGGTGCGCCCGGCTTCGTTCCATGTGGTGGGTTACGCGCTGATGTCCAGCCGCACACTGGCCGAAGGCTTCGGGCGGCTGGTGCGTTACCAACGCATCATTGCCGAAAGCTCCGACCTGAGTTTCACCCTTGGCCCTGAAGGCTATTCGCTGATTCTGACCGTGCATGGTGATCACCTGCCCCCCACCCGCCACAGCGCCGAAGCGTCACTGGCCTGCGCGCTGGCCTTGTGCAAATGGCTCAGTGGCCGGCCGGTGCAGCCGCGGCGGGTGCTGGTGCAAGGGCCGCAGCCGAAGGATATCGAGCCGTACAAGGTGGCCTTTCATTCCCCGCTGGTATTCGGCGCTCCGCACGATGCCCTAATATTCGAACGGGCCGACATGGAAGCGCCGTTGCCAACTGCCAACGAAGCCATGGCCATCCTGCATGACCGCTTTGCTGGCGAATACCTGGCGCGTTTTTCCGAAAGCCGCGTGACCCATAGGGTGCGCCAGGTGCTGTGCCGTATCCTGCCCCAGGGCGAACCCAAGCGTGAAACCCTGGCCCAGGCCCTGCACCTGTCCCAGCGCACCCTGCAGCGTCGTTTGCAGGAAGAGGGCACCAGTTTCCAGGCGTTGCTCGACGATACCCGTCGTGAACTCGCCGAACAGTATCTGGCCCAGCCAGGCATGACCCTGCTGGAAACCGCCTACCTGCTGGGCTTTGCCGACCCGAGCAACTTCTACCGGGCATTCCGCCGCTGGTTCGATGAGACCCCCAGCGAATACCGCGCCCGGCTGGGCGCGGAGCCTGCCGAGGTCAATGACGCCAGAACGCCGGCATGCACAACACCAGCACGGTGATGATCTCCAGGCGGCCCAGCAGCATACCGGTAGCGAGAATCCACTTGGCGGCATCCGGCAGCGTCGAGTAGTTGCCCGAAGGACCGACCACTTCGCCCAGGCCCGGGCCAACGCCCGACACCGTTCCGGCGGCACCGGTCAGCGCGGTCATCCAGTCCACGCCCAGCAATGACAGCAGCAGCGCCATTACGCAGATGGTGATGGCGAAGAAGAACGAAAAGGTCAGGATCGAGCGGACGATCTCTTCGTCCAGGCGATGGCCATTGTATTTCTGCTTGATCACCGCGCGCGGGTGGATCAGCTGGTTGAGGCTGGCCTTGAGCAGGATGTAGGCGACCTGGAAACGGAAGATCTTGATGCCACCGGCCGTCGAGCCGGAGCAGCCACCGACGAAGCCCAGGTAGAAGAACAGCATCAGCGAGAAGTTGCCCCACAGGCTGTAGTCGCCCAGCGCGAAGCCAGTGGTGGTGACCACCGAGGTCACGTTCAGTGCCACGTGGCGCAGGGCATCGAGCCAGTGCAGGTTGGTGGTGTGCCAGTACCAGGTGCCGAGCACGAGCCAGGTCACCACCAGCATGCCCAGCAAACCCTGCACCTGCTGGTCGCGTATCAGCGCCTTGCGGTTGCCGCGCAGGGTTGCCACATACAGCGTGAAGGGCAGGCTGCCGAGGATCATTACCACCACCGCGACCCAGTGCACGGCGGGGATGTCCCACTTGGCCAGGGACTGGTCAGAGGTGGAGAAACCGCCAGTGGAGATCGCTGACATGGCGTGGTTGATGGCATCGAACGGGCTCATGCCGGCCCACCAGAAGGCCAGTGCGCCAAAGATGGAGAAGCCGACGTACACGCCGACGATCGATTTGGCGACCATGTGCGAGCGCGGCATGACCTTTTCCGAACGGTCCGACGATTCGGTCTGGAACAGGCGCATGCCACCGATGCGCAGCAGCGGCAGGATCGCCACCGCCATGGCGATGAAGCCGATGCCACCGAGCCAGTGCAGCATCGAGCGCCACATCAGGATGCCCGGCGACATGCTGTCCAGCCCGCTGAGCACCGTGGCGCCGGTTGCGGTGATGCCGGACATGCTCTCGAAGAAGGCGTCGGTGTAGCTGATGTGCTGGGTCAGCAGAAAGGGCAGTGCGGCGAAGACGCACACCACCACCCAACTGCTGACGGTGAGCAGGTACATGTCGCGCGGGCGCAGGTGGACGTGCTCGGGGCGCCCCTGCAGCACCATGGCCAGGCCGGCGATGAAGGTGATCAGGCTCGACCAGAGGAACGACGGCATGTCGCCGGTGCGTTCGAACACCACCAGGGTCGCCATGGGCACGACCATGCTGACTGCCAGGGTGATCAGGAAGATGCCGATGATGAAACCAATGATCCTTAAGGTCGGCAACGCCATGTGATCTGCTCTGACTCGAAACGGAAGGGCGCCATTCTACCTATGGGTCTGGTGATGTAAACGCTAGAATGGCCGCACATTTACCTGCCAGGAGGGTAGCCGATGGAGGCTCTCGACGCATTGCTCAACCGTGTTTCCGTGCCACGCCTGACCGACCCTGCGCCCAACGAGGCCCAGCGTGAGGCGCTGTTCCAGGCCGCCTTGCGCGCACCGGACCACGGCCAGCTGCGGCCGTGGCGCTTTCTGACCATCGAGGGCCAGGGCCGCGACAAGCTCGGTGAACTGTTTGCCGAAGCGTTGCAGCACAAGGGCGACGCCAGCCAGGCTGCGCTGGACAAGGCACGCGCGATGCCGCTGCGTGCGCCGTTGCTGATCGTGGTGATCGCCAAGCTGCAGGATCACTTCAAGGTGCCCAAGTCCGAGCAGCGCCTGGCGGCCGGTTGCGCGGCCCATGGCATCCTGATTGCGGCGCATGCCCAGGGGATCGGTGCGGTGTGGCGTACCGGCGACATGGCCTTCGATGCGCATGTGCACAAGGGCTTGGGGCTGGCGGAGAACGAGGAGCTGATCGGCTACCTGTATGTCGGCACGCCGATGGCCGAGCCGCGCACGGCGCCGATTCTGGAAACCGCCGATTACGTCAGCGGCTGGGGCGAATAACGTAGGGGGCCGCTTTGCGGCCCTTTCGCGACACAAGGCCGCTCCTACAGGTAGCGCGATCCCCTGTAGGAGCGGCCTTGTGTCGCGAAAGGGCTGCAAAGCAGCCCCGGCATTCTGTCAGTTGGCAGCAATGTTCTCAGGCAACTCCAACCGGGCCACGAACCCACCCTGCGGGTGATTCTCCAGCACTAGACTCCCGCCGTGCCGCTCGGCCGCCTTGCGCGCAATGGCCAGCCCCAGGCCATGCCCCGCCGCCTCCTGCCCCGGCGCCCGGAAGAACGGCTCACCCAACTGCGCCAGATGCTCCGGCGCCGCCCCTGGCCCATGGTCGCGCACGCTCAGCACGATCTTGTCCTGCTCGCGCTGCGCACTGATCTCGATCGGTTGGCCCTCCGGGTTGAAGCGCAGGGCATTGCGCACCAGGTTGTCCACGGCACGCTCGATCAGCGTCGGCCAGCCTTGCAGCGTCAGCCCCGGCTGCGCCTCCAGTTTCACCTCCTGCTCCGGTGCGCTGAGCTGAGCGTCCTTGCGCACGCTGCCGAGCAAGGCGTTGAGGTCGACAGGCTCGGCGTGGGCCTGCTCGGCATCGACCCGGGCCAGCGTCAGGATTTCGCTGATCAGGTCTTCCAGGCGGTCGCATTCACGGGTCAGGCGTGGCCACAAGGCCTGGCGCTGTTCGGTTTCGGCGCGCTCGGCCAGGGCCAGGGCGATGCGCAGGCGCGCCAGTGGCGAGCGCAGCTCGTGGGACACGTCACGCAGCAGTTGGCGCTGGCTGCCGATCAGGCTCTGCAGGCGCGCGCCCATCTTGTTGAAGTCTTTGGCCAGCACGCCGAACTCGTCACGCCGGGCGGCCAGGCGGGCCAGGCTGTTCTGTTGGTAGCTGGCCTGGCCAAGGTCGTGCACGGCGCCGCGCAGGCGGTTCAGGGGGCGGGTGATCGACAAGGTCACCAGCAGGCTGAACAAGGTCAGCACCACCAAGGCGATGCCCAGCGCACTCAACGGCCAGAGCAGGCTCTCGCGGTGCCAGGCGTCCAGCTCCGGGTGCGGGATGCGGTAGATCAGCAGGTAGGTGTTGCCGGTTTCGGGGCTGGTGTATTCCTCGGTCAGGCGCCGCCACGGCAGGTGGCGCTCGTCATTGTGCTGGCGCGCCTCGAACGCCGCAGCGCGGCGCGGGAAGGTACCCGGCACCACGGCATCGCCGCTGTCGTCGAGCACCTGCACATCGATCTTGTAGCGCTCCTTGCGTCGTTCCAAAAAGGCCTGGGCAGATTCCAGGCCTTCCTGCTCATAGTGCTTGGCCCAATCGCTGGCCATGGTCTTGAGGCCCGGGTGACGGCTGAGGATCCAGGCGTCCTGGTTAAGCACGTGGCCGAGCAGGATCGACAGGCCCGCGACCAGGGTTATAGCCAGCCAGAAACTGGCCAGGATGCGCCAGAACAGAGAACGCAAGAGCACCTCCTGAAAACGGGAAAAGCCCGGCCCGCTTGAGGGCGGGCCGGGCATCGGGTTGACAGCTTACTGGGCCTTGCCAGCCTTTTCAGCTTTCCAGGCCTGGAATTCCTTCCATTCAGCCTTGCGTGCTTCGCGTTCCTTCTGCAGTTCATCGAACTTCTTCTGCTGGTCAGGCTTGAGCAGCGCGCGGACTTGGCTGTCGGTCTTGTCATGGCTGGCCTTGAGTTCGTCTTTCATGGCCTTCTGCTCGGCGGCTGGCAGCTTGTTCAGGTAGCGCTCGGTGATTTCGCGGCGGTTGTGCATCTGCTCGCCCATCAACTTGCCGATCTGCTGGCGCTGGTCGCGGCTCAGGTCCAGTTGGGCGAAAGGCGCATCACCGCGATGATGCGGGCCGTCGTGACGCGGGCCGCCGTCAGGCATGGCCATGGCCACGGTCGGCAGGGCGGCGGCGAACATCAGGGCGATAAGGGTCTTGCGCATGGTGTCTCTCCTGTCATGGGCCGGTGGTTACCGGATGAGCTCAGTCTAGGGAGATCAAGGTCAAGCGCAGTCAGCTCACGGTAAAGGCAGGGTAAAGATGGGGCGCGGGCGGCCCCATGCAGGCTTACAGGCAGTAATAGTAACCGCGGCTACGCAGCGCGACGATCCGCGCCCGCCCATCGGCATGCGGGCCGATCTTCTTGCGCAGGTTACTGACATGCATGTCCAGGCTGCGGTCATACAGGGTCAGCTTGCGCCCCAGTGCGATCTGCGCCAGTTCCTGCTTGTCCAGCGGCTCGCCCGGTTGGCGCAGCAGCGCTTCGAGGATGCGGCTTTCGGACAGGGTCAGGCTCATGTCGCGGCCATCGATGCTGACCACGCCGCGCACCGGGCTGAACGCCAGGTCACCGATTTCCAGCTGGGTGGTGGTGGCGGTGGGGTGGCTGCGGCGCAGCACGGCGCGCAGGCGCGCGGTGAGCTCTCGGGGGTCGCAGGGCTTGGCCAGGTAATCGTCGGCGCCCAGTTCCAGGCCGAGGATGCGGTCCAGCGGTTCGCCACGGGCCGACAGCATCAGCACCGGCAGTTCGGCATGTTCGCTGCGCAGTTGCTTGAGCAGCTCCAGGCCGCTGCCGTCGGGCAGCATCACATCCAGCACCACGGCCGCCGGGGCATGCTCGGCCAAGGCCTGGCGCGCGCTCAAGCCATCGTGGCAGGCGCGTACCGCAAACCCTTCCTGGGTCAGCCAGCTGCCGAGCAGCTCGCAGAGTTCCTGGTCATCATCAATCAGTAACAGCTCGCTCATGACTCACTCAATTCAACCATTGACGGCGTCTTCTGTGTCCGCCAGTGGCAAAGATACCGCAGACTGGGGGCGAGCGTGCAATTCGAGCGGGGGAGACCGCGTCGCCGGCTTGATCGGCGACGCGGTGGCAGCTCAAGGCAGGACTTGCTTGAACGGCTTGACGATGACCTTGTCGTACACGCCCGCGGCGATGTACGGGTCGGCATCGGCCCAGGCCTGGGCGGCGGCCAGGGAGTCGAACTCGGCGACGATCAGGCTGCCGCTGAAGCCGGCTTCACCCGGGTCGTTGCTGTCGATGGCCGGGTGCGGGCCGGCCAGTACCACGCGGCCTTCGGCCTTGAGCTGCTGCAGGCGCTCGATGTGCGCCGGGCGCGCGGCCAGGCGTTTTTCCAGGGAGTTCGCGACGTCGCTGGCGATGATGGCGTAGAGCATGTCAATCCTTGGGTTTGGAGGTGGAGGGGTCGTCGTGCAGGTGACGCGACAGGTACACACCCTGCGCCACCAGGAAGAGCACTGTCATGCCCAGGCTGCCGAACACCTTGAAGTCGACCCAGAAGTTCTGGAAGGTAAAGGCAACGAACAGGTTGGCGGCGCCGCAGAACACGAAGAAGGCGACCCAGGCCACGTTCAGGCGCGACCAGATGGCATCGGGCAGGGTCAAGGCGTGGCCCATGATGCGCTTGATCAGCACCCGGTCGCCGATGAAGTGACTACCGGCGAAGCCCAGGGCAAACAGCCAGTTGACCACCGGCGCCTTCCACTTGAGGAAGGTTTCGCTGTGAAAGGTCAGGGTCAGGCCACCGAACACCAGGCAGGCGATCAAGGTCAGCCACTGGCCCTTTTCCAGTTTGCGCTGGCGCAGGAACAGTGCACCGTAAACCACCAGCGAGCTGATGATCAGCATCGCCGTGGCGCTGTAGATGCCGCCGAATTCGAAGTTGTGACCGGCGACTTCCACCGGGCGCGGGTCGAGCTTGTAGACGATGAAGAAGAGCAGCAGCGGGATGAAATCGATGAATTGTTTCACAATGGCAGCCAGGATCGGGATGTGACGGCATAATAACAAACATCGATTCCAGCGAAAGCGCTCCTCCATGAATGTTGATCTGCACTGTCACAGCACGGCCTCCGACGGCGCCCTGTCGCCTACGGACCTGGTCGCCCGGGCCCATGAGCACGGGGTGCAAACGCTGGCACTGACCGACCACGATACCCTCGAAGGGCTGGCCGAGGCGCGCCAGGCCTGCCACGCGCGTGGCATGCACTGGGTCAGCGGCGTTGAGCTGTCGTGCACCTGGGGTGGCGCGACCATTCACGTGCTGGGCTACAATTTCCCGCTCGAAGCGCCGCCCTTGCTCCAGGCCATCGAGGCCTTGCATCGCGGCCGCTGGTTGCGCGCCGAGGAAATCGACAAACGGTTGGCAGCCAAGGGCATGCCAGGCGCCCTCGACGGCGCACGGGCCGTGCAGCAGGAGCTGGGCGACAGCGGCAACGCCCCGGCGCGGCCTCACTTTGCCGAATTCCTGGTGCGCGCCGGCCATGTCAAGGACCGCGCCGAGGCCTTCCGCAAGTGGCTCGGGGCCGGCAAGCTGGGCGATGTCAAGCAGCACTGGCCGACGCTCGATGAAACTGTCGCCACCCTGCGCCAGTCCAACGCCTGGGTGAGCCTTGCGCATCCCATGCATTACGATCTGACCCGCAGCAAGCGCAGGCGCCTGATTGCCGACTATATTCAGGCAGGCGGGCAGGCGCTTGAAGTGGTCAACGGGATGATGCCGGCCGAGCAGGTGGGCACGATGTCCATCCTCACCCGTGAGTTCGGCCTGCTGGCAAGCGCTGGCAGCGATTTCCACGGCCCCGGCACCTGGGGCGAGATCGGTGCCTACCGGCCATTGCCCGAGGACTTGCCACCTCTGTGGCGTCGATTCAGCCATGAACAGCCTATGGCGCTATGAACAGGACGACTTTGTGAGCCAATTTTTCCAGATTCATCCGGAGAACCCACAACCGCGCCTGATCCGCCAGGCGGTGGAGATCATCCGCAAGGGCGGCGTGGTGGTCTACCCGACCGACTCGGCCTATGCCCTGGGCTGCCAGATCGGCGACAAGGCGGCGATCGAGCGCGTGCGCCGCCTGCGCGGCCTGGACAAGACCCACAACTTCACCCTGATGTGCTGCGACATGTCGCAACTGGGGCTGTACGCCAAGGTCGACACCGGCACCTTCCGCCTGCTCAAGGCCCATGTGCCCGGGCCCTACACCTTCATTCTCAACGGTACCCGCGAAGTGCCGCGCCTGCTGCTGCATGAAAAGCGCCGCACCATCGGCCTGCGCGTGCCTGACCACGGCATCACCCTGGCGCTGTTGGCCGAGCTGGGCGAGCCGCTGATGAGCGTGAGCCTTATCCTGCCGGGCGACACCGAACCGATGACCGATCCCTACGAGATCCGCGAGCGCCTGGAGCACCATGTGGACCTGGTCATCGACGGCGGCTTTGGCGACCTCAAGGCCTCGACCATCATCGACCTGTCCGGCGACGAACCTGAGCTGATCCGCGAAGGCTGCGGCGACCCCACGCCGTTCATGGTCAACGTGTGAGTCAGGTGGAAGTAGCCGAGGCGCCGGCCGAGCAGGCCGCTTCGCCCCAGCAGTTGCAACTGGCGCTGGTCTACGGCGAAGCACTCACCGAAATGCCGGTGGACCTGTACATCCCGCCGGATGCCCTGGAGGTCATCCTCGAAGCCTTCGAGGGGCCGCTGGACCTGCTGCTGTACCTGATCCGCAAGCAGAACATCGACATCCTCGACATTCCCGTGGCGGAGATCACACGCCAGTACATGGGCTATGTCGAGCTGATGAAGAGCGTGCGCCTGGAGCTGGCCGCCGAGTACCTGGTCATGGCCGCGATGCTCGCCGAAATCAAGTCGCGCATGCTGTTGCCGCGCTCGGCCGAGGTCGAGGAAGAGGAGGGCGACCCGCGCGCCGAGCTGATCCGCCGCCTGCAGGAGTACGAGCGCTTCAAGGCTGCCGCCGAAGGCATCGACGAGTTGCCGCGGGTGGGCCGTGAGGTCATCGTGCCGCGTCTGAAGGCCCCCCAGGCCAAGGTGCGCAAGCTGCTGCCGCAGGTCAGCCTGGAAGAGCTGCTGGTGTCCATGGCCGAAGTCATGCGCCGCAACGATCTGTTCGAGAGCCACCAGATCACTCGCGAGACGCTGTCCACCCGCGAGCGCATGAGTGATGTACTGGAGCGCCTCAAAGGTGGCGCTTTCGTGCCGTTTGCCGAGCTGTTCTCCTCAGACGAGGGTAAGCTTGGCGTGGTGGTGACCTTCATGGCGATCCTCGAGCTGGTGAAGGAATCGCTGGTCGAACTGGTGCAGAATGCGCCCTTTGCGCCGATCCATGTGCGGCTGCGTCCCGAGTCTGTCGAAGAACCTGATGAACCTGAATGAACCCCGCGACCTGGCGTCGCTGATCGAAGCCTTCCTGCTCGCTTCGGGCAAGCCGCAGTCCCTCGAACGCCTCTACGAGCTGTTCGAGGAGGCCGAGCGCCCCGAGCCGAAGGTGTTCAAGAAGGCCCTGGAAGTGCTCGCCAAGTCCTGCGCCGGGCGGGCGTTCGAGCTCAAGGAGGTGGCCACCGGTTACCGCCTGCAGATTCGTGAAGACTTCGCGCCCTGGGTCGGAAGGCTGTGGGAAGAACGCCCGCAGCGATATTCCCGTGCGTTGCTCGAAACCATGGCGCTGATCGCCTACCGCCAGCCGATCACCCGTGGCGAGATCGAGGATGTGCGGGGTGTTGCGGTCAACAGCAACATCATCAAGACGCTGATGGAGCGCGAGTGGATTCGCGTGGTCGGCTACCGCGAGGTACCCGGGCGCCCGGCGATGTTCGCCACCACCAAGGCATTTCTCGATCACTTCAATCTCAAGAGCCTGGACGAGCTGCCAGCGCTGGCCGAACTGCGCGAGATGGAACCTCAACCGGTGCTTGATCCGGATGATGCCCCGGTGCCGGCGCACATACAGGCCCTGGCCGATGCCAGCCTGGGTGACGAAGAGGTGCAGGTTGAGCCCAGGGAAGAGACCAGTTTCCGCAGTTTACTGGTGGAGCTCGATGCCATGGAGGAGGGGCTGAAGACCGACTTCGACGACCTGCGCGAGGAAGAGCCTGAGGCCTCGGGGGA